>CAMEIU010000118.1 GCA_945918815.1 uncultured Clostridia bacterium | reverse complement strand
TCCGTTTCTGGTAAGGTCCTGCGGTGTTTGGTTGGGGATGTTACTTAACAGCCCCGTAATTTTATCCTTTGAATCAGATGCCCATCTCTGCTTTGACTTCCTTGAAGCACTGGACCGCGAAGTCCAGGTCTTCCTTCGTGTGTCCGGCGGAAACCTGGGTGCGGATGCGGGCCTTACCCTGGGGGACAACGGGATAGCTGAAGCCTACCACATAGACGCCCTTTTCCAGCATCCGGGCGGCAAATTCGCCGGCCACCTTGGCGTCGTAGAGCATGACGGCCACAATCGGGTGGCTGCCTTCCAGCACGTCGAAGCCCAGCTTGCTCAGCTGTGCGCGGAAGTAAGCGGTGTTCTCATGGACCCGGTCCCGCAGCGCCGTGGACTGAGTCAGAAGCTCCAGTGTCTTGAGGGTGGCGGCGCAGATGGCCGGGGCTACGGTGTTGGAGAACAGGTAGGGACGGCTTCTCTGGCGCAGCAGATCGACGATCTCCTGCCGGGCGGCTGTGTATCCGCCGGAGGCACCGCCCAGCGCCTTGCCGAAGGTGCCGGTCAGAATGTCCACGCGCCCCTGGACACCGCAGAATTCAGGGGTGCCGCGGCCTGTGTCGCCCATGAAGCCCACGGCGTGGCTGTCGTCCACCATCACTAGGGCGTCGAACTCGTCGGCCAGGTCGCAGATGCCCTTCAGATTGGCGATGTAGCCATCCATGGAGAATACGCCGTCCGTGGCGATGAGTTTTACCTTGCAGCCGGCGGCCTGGGCGGCTTCCAGCTGGGCCCGCAGATCCTCCATATTGTTGTTCTTGTAGCGGTAACGCTTGGCCTTGCAAAGCCGCACGCCGTCAATGATGGAGGCGTGGTTCAGCTCGTCAGAGATGATGCAGTCCTCCGGCCCCAGGATGGTCTCGAAGAGACCGCCGTTGGCGTCGAAGCAGGAGGAATACAGAATGGCGTCGTCCATGCCCAAAAACTCACTGAGCTTGCGCTCCAGCTCCTTGTGGATGCCCTGGGTTCCGCAAATGAAACGGACGGAGCTGAGGCCGAAGCCCCACTGATCGTAGCTCGCCTTGGCGGCCTCAATCAGGGCCGGATGATCGGAGAGACCCAGGTAGTTGTTGGCGCACATGTTGACCACATGCTTGGCTGCGGTGGTGTCAATGCGGGACTGCTGCGGTGTGGTAATGATCCGCTCGTCCTTCCAGGTGCCTGCTTCCCGGATGGACTCCAGTTCCTGGCGGTATTTTTCAAGTGCCTGTTTCATGTTGCATCCTCCTTATTTTGTCCAGTCCAAAATAACTTTTCCGCTCTTGCCGCTGTTCATGGCGGCAAAGCCCTGCTCGAATTCGGTGTAGTGGAAGCGGTGGGTAATGATGGGAGTCAGGTCCAGACCGCCCTGGACCATATAGCTCATCTGGTGCCAGTTGTCCATCTTGCGTCCGTAGATACCCTGGAGTGTCAGGCCCTTCATGATGATGCTGTTCATATCCATGGGGACAGGCTTGTTGGAAATGCCCAGCAGGCTGATCTTTCCGCCGTTGCGCATGACGGAGATCATCTGCTCCAGCGCGGCGCCGCTGCCGCTCATTTCCAGGCCGATGTCAAAGCCCTCTACCAGGCCCTGCTTGTGCATGACCTCCCGGAGGTTTTCCCGGCTCACATTAACAGCGGCGTCTGCACCCATTTTCCGGGCCAGATCCAGCCGGTATTCATTCATATCGGTAATGACCACGCGGCGCGCGCCGGCATATTTGCAGATGCCCACGGCGATGATGCCGATGGGGCCTGCGCCGGTAATGAGCACGTCCTCGCCCACCAAGTTCCACATCAGAGCGGTGTGGGTGGCGTTGCCGAAGGCATCGAAGAAAGCCACCACATCCTCCGGGAGACTTTCATCGATGATGATGACGTTGGATTCCGGAATGCACACATATTCCGCGAACGCGCCGTCCCGGTCTACGCCTACGCCCTTGGTATCCTTGCACCATTGAATGTTGCCGGTGTGGCAGTTGCGGCAGCGGCCGCAGGTGATGTGCCCTTCGCCGCTGACCCGCTGTCCCACATGGAGACCGTAGACGCCTGCGCCCAGCTTTGCCACTTCACCCACGTATTCGTGGCCGATGACCATGGGCGGTTTGATGTGCTGCTGCGCCCAGGGGTCCCAGTTATAGATATGTACGTCCGTTCCGCAGATTGCCGTTTTGTGGATTTTAATCAGTACCTCGCCGGGGCCGGGCTCGGGAACGGGAACCTGCCGCAGTTCCAGTCCGGGACCAGCTGTGGGCTTGACCAAAGCGTCCATGAATTGCATCACACTTGTCCTCCTAGAAAAGACAGAATGGGGATATTTAGTCCTCCCTATGCGGACATTATAAAATTGTCTCCTAAAAAAGTCAAGAGCGAATTGCATAAAAATAATTGCGGATGGTTTTCCTTCCATACCGCCGCGCCGGCTCGCGTTCCAACCAGTCCAATAAAAGGCCGGGACTGCGCCCTTCGGCGCAGCCCCGGTGCTTGCAGGTTACAGGCTTCTCTCGTAGGCCTCGATCATTTTCTTGACCATCTGGCCGCCAACGGAGCCGGCCTCGCGGGAGGTCAGGTCACCGTTGTAGCCGTTCTTCAGGTTGACACCCACTTCCTGGGCAGCTTCCATCTTGAACTTGTCCATGGCCTCACGGGCTTCGGGAACGTTGATGGTGTTGTTCTTGCTGGTCATGATTTCTCCATCTCCTAAATCATTTTTGTTGGGTACCGCATCTATAGATTGCCCCGCAATCATTTGAATATCCGACCGGTTTCGTGGTAATTTTTTCGAAGGAATCAAAATCATTCTAGCCCAGACGCGCAAAACGATATTGCCGAAAATCAGCTCAGATGCATAAAAACGAGTCGGGCTTTTTGGCGAAGTTTTGGAATTGACGAATTTGGCGCAGGGGGATATAATCTAAACAAATCAACTTCTGGGCTGCGACTTATATAGACGCATCTTTATCGTATATGCAAACTGGTTCAACCGGTTAAACCGAATGGACCATGCGTGTTTTGGAACGTGCGCCGCTGTGTCTCCGCTTTGAAAATCAGAAGCTGCTGGCTGCGGTGTTTTGCGGAGAGAATTTTCCGTTTTAACGGAAGCGTTTCGGAAAACTGGTTCAACCGGTTGGACTGATTGTCTAGGCCAAGAGAGATCCGAGCAACCGGAAGGAAAGCGCACAAAGCTGCGGCCTGGCCGGTCACGCTGTGGACCGCAAGAAACGGCTCTGGCGGAGATGGATGGAACATCGTTCTTTCTGTGGCCTTGAAAGCGCAAATCGCGGGAAAGAACCCCAGCGGCGCTGTGACGCCGGCTGGTGAAAAGGAGAAGCCCGATATGGAGAAACCGACCCAAATCAGGAGCCGCCTGCCCAACGCGTTTATCCGGTTCCTGATTGTGCAAGCCCTGTTCACAGCGGCAATTACGATCTGCAATATATTTACCAATACATTTATTCTCCGCGTAACAGGGGACAGCACCGGCGTGAAATATTACAACATGGTGCTGGGCGGCGTTCAGCCGTTTGCGATGGTTGTGGCCTGTTATGTGGCAAAGCGCTTTTCAGCAGAATGTTCTCAGCGGATCGGCCTTGGCTGCTATGCCGGCATGTATCTGATCATGGCAGTTTTGGCGGAGGATTCTATTCCGTATATTCTGTATATCGGCGCCATGGGCGCAGTGGCGGCGGGCTTCTATTATACGGCCTATGCTGTACAGCTTGTGGAGTATTTGACCGATGGGACCCGAGACCAGGCGCACGGCGCCATGGGCATTGTCACGGGAATTATTTCCCTTGGGCTGCCGTTCCTGTCCGCGGCAATTATTTCCGCCTTTGGCGGTTTCAACGGCTACCGTGCCCTGTTCGTACTGGGGTTTGTTATTTCCGCGGCGGCCATCGGCTTCACATTCCGCCTGCCTACCAGCTCGAACAACCATAAAGACGAGTATCTGCGCGTGTTCCGGGCCGTGCTGGCAGGCCGCGCGGAACGGGCGGCCATGCTGTCCTCCTTGCTCAGCGGCGTTTATGGCGGCCTTCTCTCGTTCTTTTTGAATGTGCTTCTGTTCTCTTTAATTTCCAGCGAGTATTTGGTCAGCTTGAATACGTCGTTGGGCGGGATATGCTCCATTCTGGGCAGCTTTATTTATATGCGTACCATTTGCCCATCCCGTCGGGTGAAGTGCATGTATATCTCGGTCAGCGCGTTGGTTCTGGCGGCCTCGGTCCTTTTTTTCCGGCTGTCGGCGGTGACGGTCATTGCTTTCAACCTGTTGTACTGCCTGCTCAATGTGTTCATGAGCAACCCCTGCGTCACGGCGTACCTTCACGTCATCGAACGCAACCCGCAGCTCCGCAACTGCAGCAGCGAAGTCCACGCAGTCCGTGAGATTTATTACGGCATTGGACGGGTCGCGGGCGTCGCACTGACGCTGATTCTGCCCCAGACCAACAGCGGATCGGTTCTGTCCATTGTCGTCGTCTTGGCGTTCCAGTTCGTCGCGGCCCATTTGGTTTCTGTCATGGGGACCGCGGATCCATCATAACGCAACCATCAAAACAAGGAACATAGAAAAGAGGAGAAAAGATGCTAAAGTACAGAAATGACTGCACCGCTTCGGAACGACTGGCGGAATGGCTGGAAACCAGCTTTAATTCCATGGAGGAGCTTCCGTTTTCTTTCCTCTATGGGGGAGAGCCGTCCGGGAAGCTGCTCAAGAGCGCAGTCCTGGCGGAGTCGAAGCAGGAGGGTGAAGCGCTGCACAGACGGTATCAGTACCGCGTGGATGAAAACCTCCTGGCGGAGGTAGAGCTGATCAGCTATACGGATTTCCCCGTTGCCGAGTGGGTTTGCTGGTTTGAGAACACCGGCACGCAGAACACGAAAATCCTTGAGGCCGTCAAGGCCATGAATCTGAAGGTCGAATATCCTCCCTTCCGCAAAGCCGGTACCACGCAGTTCGGCTCCCTGGATAACGTCCTGACCTACTACGGCGGCTCTGACTGCAAAATCGACGACTTCATTCCCTGTCAGGAAGTCCTGCATCATATCTCCCGTCAGGAGCATATGCACTTCGGCTGCAAAAACGGCCGTCCGACTTCTGGCTCCCACGGCGCACTGCCGTATTTCAACCTGAGAACCAGAAACTGCGGTGTCCTCCTGGCCTTGGGCTGGGGCGGCCAGTGGGAGATGGATCTGTATACCCGCCGCAGGACCAACGACGATTGCTTTACCTTTGAGGGCGGCATGGAGGACACCTACCTCTATCTCAAGCCGGGTGAGAGAATCCGCACGCCGAGAGCGGTGATGATGCCCTGGGTTGGCGATGAGGAGGAAGGCCAGAATATCTTCCGCCGGTATGTGCGCAAGTACCATTCTCCCCATATCAACGGCGAAAACGTCCGGATGCCCGCGACCGCCGGCGACTGGGGCCTGAATGAAACGGACCTGCTCCATCATCTCGATGAGATCGAGGCCGCGAAGAAGGCCGGATGGCCGCTGGAGGTCTACTGGGTGGACGCCGGCTGGTACGGGCCGGAGGGCAATCACTGCGACGATCCCCTTTGCGACGACTGCTTCAACTATGTCGGCTATTTCGACCACGACGAGCGCCGTTTCCCCAACGGCCTGAAGCCCATCAGCGACCGCACCCACGAGCTGGGCATGAAATTCCTGCTCTGGCTGGAGCATGAGCATTGCTGGTGCGGTACGCCACCCACCATGGAACACCCGGAATTCTTCCTGGGCCACCGGGTGGAGGGACAGCCGTTGCTGTTCAATATGGGAAACCCGGACGCTTGGAACTGGATGTTCAACATGCTGTCCACCAGAATCGAGCGGTACGGCATTGACATTCTCCGTGTGGACCACAACGAAGATCCCCTGGCGGAGTGGAGTCTCGGCGACGAGGAAAACCGCCGCGGCATGACGCAGATCCAATGCGTGATGGGCCTGTGGAAGCTGTGGGACAGCCTGCGCGAGCGGTTCCCGCACCTGATCATTGACAACTGCGCCAGCGGCGGCCGCCGTCTGGACATCGAGTCGCTGTCCAAAAGCGTCTCCCTCTTCCGCTCCGACTATCCCTGCTATGCCGACAGCGACGCCGTGGGCTATCAGGTTTCCACTTGCAGCCTGAGCCAGTGGGTCCCGGTATCGACCATCTCCGGCAAGATGGATACCCACTACCGCTTCCGCAGCCTGCTGGAGCAGGGCATGAACTTTGGCATCGCGGATCTCGAAGCCGCCCTGGCCGATCCGGAGCGGATGGCGCAGATGCAGGGCTGGCTCAAGGAATATGAGGCCGTGCGCGACCTGTTTACCAAGGATCTGTATGTATTGAGCAACGTCAGCATTTCGGAAAAGGACTGGTGTGCGTTTGAGCTGTATTCCCCGGAGGAAAAACGGGGCGCGGTTCTCTCGTTCCGCCGGGAACTCTGTCCGTACAATTCGGCCACCTACCGTGTCAAGGGGCTGGATGCGTATACGGTGTACGAAGTACAGGATATGGATACTGGCAGAAAAATTACAAAGACGGGAGGGGAGCTTGCGGAGAGCGGTGTGTCGGTCCACATTGGACAGACCTGCGGTTC
>CAMEIU010000117.1 GCA_945918815.1 uncultured Clostridia bacterium | reverse complement strand
CCTGCTTGGCCGCCTTGTACTCATAGTTTTCGCTCAGGTCGCCGAAGGCGCGGGTGCGCTTGACCTCCTCCAGCAGCTCGGGCATCAGCTCAATGCGGCGGTAGTCCAGCTCCTTCTGCATTTTTTCAATGTCCTGAGCCGTCAGTTCGTCGTTCATTTTTTAAAGACCTCTTTTGGATTGCTTACATCACGCCGAAGCGGAACCGGGTGTAGGACCGGAAGGTTTCTCCGCCCTTGAGAACGCAGGAGGGCCAGTCGGGATGGTGGATGCAGTCGGGATAGTGCTGGGTTTCCAGGCACAGGCCGCTGTGCTTGCCGTATTCGGCGCCGCCTTTGCCGGTCCGCGGCGTCAGGGCGTTGGCGGTGTAGAGCTGGACGCCGGGCTGATCCGTGGTGACGGTCATGGAAATGCCGCTTTCCGGGGACCAGACCGTGGCGGCCGGCGTGCCGCAGAGGACGAAGTTGGAGTCATAGCCGCCGAAGGCATGGACACAGGGCTCCTCGCTGTCGATGGCTTCGCCCACGGCGCGCTCCCAGCGGAAATCCATGGCGGTGTCCGCCACCGGCAGAATCCGGCCTGTGGGCAGGCAGCCGCTGTCGTTCTCCATGTAGGATTCGGCGTTGATCTGCAGCCGGTGCTCCAGAATTTTGCCGCTTCCGGCCAGGTTGAAGTATGTATGGTTGGTCAGGTTCAGAATGGTGTCCTGCTCCGCCGTGGCCTGATAACGCAGCTCCAGGCTGCTGCCGTCCACCCAGAGCATGTCCACCTGGACCTGCAGCGCGCCGGGATATCCGTCTTCTCCGTCGGGGGAGCGGCGGGTGAAGCGGAGGCCCTCCTCCGTCTCCCGGCAGTCCCAGACGCGCCGTTCAAAGCCCACCTTGCCGCCGTGGAGGTGGTTGGCGCCGTTGTTGCAGGCCAGCTGATATTCCTGGCCATTCAGGGCAAACCGGCCCTTGGCAATGCGGTTGGCGAACCGGCCCACGGTGGCGCCCAGGCTGCCGCCCTGCAGCCGGTATTCGTCGAAAGTGTCGTAGCCCAGAGCCACGTCCACCGGCTTGCCATTCTGGTCCGGGACCAGAATGCTGCGAATGGTCACGCCATAGTCCAGAACCTCCACCTGACAGCCATCGTCAGAGATCAAGGTCCAGCTGGTCACAGGACTTCCGTCCGGCATGGTACCGAAGGGGCGTTTGTGTACTTCCATGAAAGCAGTCTCTCCTTTTATATCGGGCACGGGTATGCCGCGGCCCATTGGTGATTCCATTATAGCACAGTTTTCTCCGGGATGGAAGCAGACATTTGAACTCTGGGCGGCCTTGTGCTATAATAATCCTCCCGGAACTTCCGGGCAGGAGGTTATGATGAACGAACGAGAAGTATCTGAAATTCGCCGGCGTTTCCGGCCGGATAAAAGCAATATCACCCATATCCGGGGCTGCTATGTCAGCGACAAGGGAGAGATCCTGTCCCAGCTGAATCAGTCTGTGGCCCTGATGCTGGAGGATGAGAAGGAGAAAATCCTGGGGATCTTGAAGCGGACCCTGTCCGGCTCCCTGGGAAAGAACCTGATGGATATCTCCTTCCCGACCCAGCAGGTGGTGAACGGGGAGGAACACAAGCGCTTGATGAAGCTCCGGGACTCCCATCTGGAGGATGACGAGGCCGTGGAGGACTTTTTCGACCATGTGCGGGAAAGCGTGTCCATGGAGACCAATTACCTGATTCTTTTGGCCTATGACGCCTATGACGTGCCCTACCGGGGCCGAGACGGCGGGCGGCAGGACGACGCGTCGGCGGATGTGTTCTCCTATATTCTGTGCAGCGTCTGCCCCGTGAAGCTGTCCAAATCCGCGCTGAGCTATCACACCCAGGAGCAGGCCTTCCACAACAGCAAGACCGACTGGATTGTCTGCGCCCCGGAGCTGGGCTTCCTGTTTCCGGCCTTTGACGACCGGAGCACCAATCTCTATGGCGCCCTGTACTACAGCCGGGACATTTCCGACGGCCATGAGGCGTTCATCGACGCCGTGTTCCACAGCGAGCCGCCCATGCCCGCCGCCGCCCAGAAGGAGACCTTCCAGTCTGTCCTGGGCGGATCCCTGGAGGACGATTGCAGCATGGCTGTGGTCCAGGCGGTCCACGCCCAATTCAGCGATATGATCCAGGAGCACAAGGAGAGCAAGGACAAGGAGCCCCTGGTGATCTCCAAGCCGGAGGTCAACCATGTGCTGAAAACCTGCGGCCTCTCGGAGGAACGGGTGGCGGCCTTCGACAAGGATTTCGACGAATCCTTCGGCGCCCATGCCGACCTGAGCCCCCAGAACCTGGTGGACGTGAAACGCTTTGAGGTCAGCACCCCGGACGTCAAAATCCTGGTCAGCCCGGACCGCCGGGACCTGATCGAGACCCGGGTCTTAGGCGGCGCCAAGTACATCCTCATCCGCGCCGAGGACGGCGTGGAAGTCAACGGCGTGCCCATCAGTATCCAGTAACAATAAACAGGAAATCCTTCGTATGCCTGCGATCATACGGAGGATTTTCCATTTGTCCCATCCCTTATGCGGTATTTTGCGTCTGTGTGCCGCTCCATCGAATGCGCCGCATTCCGATGGACAGCCGCGTCCCGGATGAACGTACTGTCAATTTGGTCGTGAACCGGGAGGCATGCTGAAAAACGGGCGTTCGGATTGCAAAACCGGTTGAAATACCGGTAAAACGTGGTATAATATGGACGCTGCTCCGCAAACAGGTGCAATTCCTGTACGAGCCCGTCGCCGTGATGTGCAAACAATTTTAGAATCCCCTCTGACCCGGCTGCCGCAGTCCGGGGACAAGCCATTGGAATGTTCTGAGAAGGCCGGGGGGATTTTGGCACTGAGTCGAAACATGGACAGCGAAACACCCTCAAAAGGACTGCGCGCGCCGGTCAGAGGGAAAAAACATGAAGGAGAATGCAATGATGCGAAAGACAAACCTGAAAAAAGTGTTGTCGTTCCTCCTTTGCATGGCGCTGATTGCGGCAATGGCGCTGTTTGCAACTGGTTGCAGCGACAAGAAGACGGCGGAGACCGTGGACGGCACGACCGTGTATGCTGACGGAGACGTGGTGGGCGAGGGCGCGAAGCAGTTTACCCTGGTCATCGCGGACAAAGACGGAAACGAGACCCGCTTGGAAATCCATACCGATAAGGATATCGTCGGAGAAGCGCTGCTGGACAACCAGGTCATCGCCGGTGAGGACAGCCAGTACGGCCTGTATGTCAAGACCGTCAACGGCATCACCGCTGATTTTGACACCGACGGCGTCTACTGGGCCTTCTATATTGACGGCGAGTACGCCATGACCGGCGTGGATGCCACGGAGATCACCGAGGGTGTGACCTACTCCCTTCGCGTGGAGTGACCGTGAAGCTGAATATCCGGGAAATTGCCGTGTTCGGCGCCCTGGGCGCTTTGATGTACGCCTCCAAGGTCGTCACGGAGATTCTGCCCAATGTCCATCTGTTGGGCATGTTCACCATGGTGTTCACCCTGGTCTACCGGAAAAAGGCTCTGTTTCCGATCTATACCTACGTGCTGCTCAACGGCATCTTCGCCGGGTTCGCCACCTGGTGGATTCCGTACCTCTACATCTGGGCGGTCCTCTGGGGCGTCACCATGCTGCTACCGAAAAATATGCCGCCGAAGGTGCAGCCCATCGTCTATATGGTGGTCTGCGCCGGACACGGTTTTTTGTTCGGCACCCTGTACGCCCCGGCCCAGGCCCTTCTGTTCGGCCTGGATTTCCGGGGCATGATCGCCTGGATCGTGGCGGGCCTGCCCTGGGACGCCATCCACGGTGTCAGCAATTTCTTTATGGGCATGCTGATCGTCCCCCTGGTCAAGCTGCTCCGGCAAATCGAACGGACGGCCCAGGTGCGGCCGCGGCCCACAAAACCGGAATAAGGAGACCCTCCCATGGACCTTTGCAACATCCATGACATCACAGACCTGCTGGCCCGCCACGGGTTCCATTTTTCCAAGGCCAAGGGCCAGAATTTCCTGATTCAAAGCTGGGTGCCTGCCAGAATTGCCGAAGAAGCCGGTGCGGACCGGGACTGTGGCGTGCTGGAGATCGGACCGGGCATCGGCCCTCTGACGGAGCAGCTGTGCCGCCGGGCCGGGCAGGTGGTCGCCGTGGAGGTGGACCAGAGCCTGCGCCCTGTCCTGGCGGAGACCATGGCGGGCCATGACAACCTGGAGCTGGTCTTCGCGGATATTCTGAAGCAGGATGTTCCCGCCCTGGTTTCCGAGAAGTTCCACGGCCTCCGGCCCAAGGCCTGCGCCAATCTGCCCTACTACATCACCTCGGACATTCTGGCGGCCCTGCTGGAAGCCGGGTGCTTTGAATCGGTCACGGTCATGGTCCAGAAGGAAGTGGCCCAGCGCATCTGCGCGGCGGCCGGATCGGCGGCCTACGGGGCGTTTACGGTGTTCTGCCAGTACCATGCGGAGCCTTCCATTCTCTTTGATGTGCCGCCCAGCTGCTTCATCCCGCAGCCGAAGGTCACCTCCGCCGTGCTGCATCTGCGGGTGCGGCGGGAGCCTGTGTGCCCGGTCCGGGACGAGGCGTTATTCTTCCGGGTGGTCCGGGCCAGCTTCTCCCAGCGGCGCAAGACCCTGGTCAACGGCCTGTCCTCGGCCTTCCCGCTGCCCAAGGCGCAGCTTCAGCAGGCGGTGGAGGCCTGCGGTTTTGCTCCCAATGTGCGGGGCGAGACCCTGTCAATTCCAGAATTTGCAAAATTGGCGGACACCCTGGCGGAGCTCCTTGCATCGCATGGACAGAATATCTGATTTTTACAATCGGAAAATAGACGATTTGTTGAAAATATCCCTGGAAGTTCTGATTTAATTGTGGTATAATAACTTATAAGTTATCCACCAAGAGCGGACAGGAGGGTATTATGTTTCAAATCGGCCAGGTTGTATCTTATGGAGCCACGGGGATTTGCACCGTGGAAGACATCCGTTATGAGTCTCTTTCCAGAGCCGGAACCAGAAAACAGGAGTTCTACGTGCTCCGGCCCATCGCCACGCCCACCTGTACAACCTTTGTTCCCACGACGAATTCCCAGCTGACAGGCAAGATGCGCAGCATTTTTACCAAGGAGCAGATCGACAATCTGATCGATTCTGTCCGCGGCCAGCAGCTGGATTGGATCGACGATACCCGCCAGCGGGCCGAGCGCTTCGGGCAGATCCTGTCTCAGGGCATCACCGGCGATCTTTTGAAGCTGATCTCCTGCCTGTACCTGGAGAAAATGGCCAGAGGCAAGGCCGGACGCAAATTCTGCGCCACGGATGAGAAGCTGCTCAGCAGCGCCGAGCGGATGGTCAGCGAGGAATTTTCCTATGCCCTACAGATTCCCAAGAATCAGGTGTCATCCTATATTGCCGAAAAGATGGAGCAGGCCTCCTGAAAATCATATGGATGAATCACGCCCCGCAAGCAGGCCGGAGAGCCTGTCTGCGGGGCGTTTCCGTGCGGGGCATACTGGTCTAGCAGATGGATTCCGTCAGCTGGCGGAGCAGGCCGCGGCAGCCGTTCTCCACATCCCGCCAGGTCGCGTCGAAATCACCGGTGTACCACGGGTCCGCCACCTGGCCGGGGCGGTCGGTGTAGTCCATCAGAAGACGCATTTTCCCATCCGGGTCGCCGCCGCAGATGCATTCCATGTTTCGGAGGTTGGCCCGGTCCATGCCGATCAGCAGATCATATGCTTCATAATCGGCGCGCCGCAGTTGGCGCGCCGTTTTTCCGGCGCAGCGGATTCCGTGCTCCGCCAGTTTCCGCCGCGCCGGCGGATAGACCGGGTTTCCAATCTCCTCCGTACTGGTGGCTGCGGATTCAATGACAAACCGATGCTCCAGCCCGGCCTTTTTCACCAGATCCTTCATCACAAATTCCGCCATGGGGCTTCTGCAAATATTGCCGTGGCAGATAAAAAGTATCTTAATCATACGAATTTTCCTTTCTGCAATGCCTCAAAGCGCCGTATTTTGCGCTGTTTTGCGTCTTATGCCATGAATTTTGTGATGTACAGAATTCTGACCAAATCCGGCTTGGAGGGCAAAATGAGGCAAATCAGTGCAAGCAAACGTAGTCGAAATTGCGAAAACAGACTACTGCGGTTTTGGGCAGGTACTACCTGTTATTCTACCACATCCGTCAATATCTCGCCACAGAAAAAACCTGCTGACCATCACGATCAGCAGGGCGCTCGTTCTATTTCCTCCATATCAAACGGCTCTGAAGCTTCTCTGGGTTACCGGCCTCTGTTCACCGGCGGCCTTCGCAACTTCTTCCTTGGCCCGGTTCAGTTCTTCCAGGCGGATCATCTCGTTCTGAGCATCTTCCAGTCCCAGATGGGTGTATGTGTTCATGGTAACTCCGATGTCCGAATGGCCCATCAAGTACTGCAGTGTCTTTGGATTCATGCCGGCGCGGGCCATATTGCTGCAGTAGGTGTGGCGGCAGACATCGCATTTTTCTCCGTCACTGCGAAACGGCAATAGTCACGAGCACGGGCAACATTAGATTCCACATCTCCTGAATACGGAGAGCAGATGTACACCAAAGGCCTGAACACTCGAT
>CAMEIU010000116.1 GCA_945918815.1 uncultured Clostridia bacterium | reverse complement strand
GTCCTCAAAAGCCGGGAAATACTCCCCGGGACGCTTTTCCTCCATCAGGGCGTACTGGTACCGGCAGGGCTGGGCGCAGGCACCCCGGTTGGAGTCCCGGCCGGTCATGTAGTTGCTCAGGAGGCACCGGCCGGAGTAGCTGACGCACATGGCCCCGTGGCAGAAGGTCTCGATCTCCAATTCCGGCGAGACCCTGGCGCGGATCTCCCGGATTTCCTCCAGAGACAGCTCCCGCGCCAGGACCACCCGCTTGGCCCCCAGGTCGTACCAGGCCTGGGCGCAGACGTAATTTCCGATGGACTGCTGGGTGGACACATGGCGCTCACAGCGGGGGGCGTACTTTCCCGCCAGGGTGAAGGCCCCCAGATCCGCCAGGATCAGGGCGTCCACCCCGGCGTCGTTCAATAATTCCAGATAGGCGGGCAATGCCGCGGCTTCCTCATTCCGTGGCATGGTGTTGACGGTCACATGGACCCGGACGCCCCGTGCATGGGCGTAGGCCACGGCCTTGGGCAGGTCCTCCGGCGGAAAGTTCCCGGCGAAGGACCGCATGCCGAAGCTGGTCCCGGCCAGGTATACCGCGTCGGCCCCGTAGGCCACGGCCAATTGCAGCCGCTCCCAGTCTCCGGCGGGGCAGAGCAGCTCCGGTTTTCTATTCGCCGTCATGTTCCGTCTCCTCCGAAGCGTTTTCTTCCGCCTCGGCCTCGGCTGCCGCAGCGGCCGCCGCAGCCTCCAAAGCCTCCTGATAGGCCTTGCCGCTGAGCTCGTCCAGATAGGCCTGATACTCCGAGGCCGTCTCAAAGAACGCATGGACGCCGCCGGGATCCAGGGCATAGAAATAATAGTCCGTATCCGCCGGATACAGGGCCGCGCGGATGGAGCTGATGCCGGGGTTGGCGATGGGCCCCACGGGCAGACCGGCGTTGGTGTAGGTGTTATAGGGGCTGATGACGGCCTTGTCGGCGTTGGTCAGAATGTCCTTCCGTTCCGGCAGCACATACTGAATGGTGGCGTCGATGTTGAGGCAGGGATAGAGCTTGCTGCACAGGCGGTTGTAGATGACCGACGCAATGCTCGCGCTCTCCGCCGTGCGGCGGGTCTCCTTCTCCACCAGGGAGGACACGATGACGATGTCGTGCATGGTCAGCTGGCCCTGCCGAATCTCGCTCTCGGTGAAGCCGTTGTCCTCCATCTGGGTCCGCAGCCTGGCATTGAGATCGTCCAGGGCGGTATACATATCGTCGGTGATCTTATTGTTGAAATTCCGCAGGAATTTGGCCAGGACGTTCTCCGGCTCGTCGTTGACGTAGAAGTCGTAGGTGTCCGGGAACAGGTAGCCCTCCAGGCGGCGGTAGTCGCCGTAGGGCAGGTCCTGCAGGAACTCGAACTCAAATTCATAGTTGGCCGCCGCGTCCTGGAGATCCTTCACGGAGCAGACCAGATTTTCCTCCAGCATCCGGAAAATATCGTCGGCCTCATAGCCCTCGGGGATGGTGACGCGGACCGTGGCCCGGTTTTCCGAGGTGGCGATCATGCCGTTGACCAGGGCGTGATAGTCGAACAATTCGTTCAGCTCATAGGTGCCCGGGTCGATCTTTTCCTCGGCGTTGGCCATCATGCAGTAGAGGCTGAACAGCCACTTGTAGCGGATCAGGCCCTTCTCGTGGAGCATATCGGTGATACCGGAGATGGTGGCGTTTTCCGGCACGGTCACCGTGACCACCTGGTCGTCGGCGGTCAGGGCGCAGACGTCGTCGGCGCACATCCACGCGCCGATGGCCAGCAGAATGGACGCCGCCATAACGCAGCACACGTACAGCAGCACCCGGAGGATGGCCGGCACCCGGAACCGGTCCTCGTCCTCCTCCATGGCCAGCTCCTCGTCGGTGACCAGATCGGCGTACTCCGCCGGAATGGAAGGCTCGAAGGGCTGCTCCGGCTGGGTGGGCGCGTCGCCGGCCAGGTCCTGCTTGACGCTGCGGATCAGTTCATCCACAGAGGCGTCGTCGGGACCGCCGCCTTCTTTTCCGATGAAATCTTGCTCAGACATAGGCGTCTCCGCTCCTCAGGGCCGGTAAACCAGATCGGACCGGACCCGGGCCGCGGTCTCCGCGTCCTTCAGGGTCTCCAGCAGCTTCAGGCCGAAGTCCAGGGCCGCGCCGGGGGCCCGGCCGGTGACCAGCCTGCCGTCCCGGACGGCGTTGGCGTCCTGCATCTGCGCGCTGCCCATGTTTCCTTCCAGGCCGGGATAGCAGACGGCCTTTTTGCCGTCGGTGATGCCCAGCTTGGCGAGAATGGTGGGCGCGGCGCAGATGGCGGCCACATAGCGGCCGTTCTCCCAGGCATAGTGGACGGCGTTCAAAGCCGTCTCGCAGGCCAGAATGGAGTGGACGCCGCCCATGCCGCCGGGCAGGACGATCATCTCCAGGTTCTCCAGGTCCATGTCCTCCACGGTCACGTCGGCCTTGACGGTGATGCCGTTGGAGCCTTTGACCTCCAGGCCGCCGATTCCGGCAAACTGCACGTCCACGCCGCCCCGGCGCAGGATGTCGCAGGGGGCGACGGCTTCCACATCTTCAAATCCGGTTCCCAAAACAATATAAACCATTTTTAATCCTCCAAACATTGAATCACTTGCCGATAGATTTCCTCGTGAATGTCCTCCACGGTGCGGAGCTTCCCGTCTCTGGCGCAGGGCACCACGGTCCAGCCGTAGCACCGGGCCGCTTCCAGGGCCGTGGCCCTGCACTGGCGGAGGTAGCTGCGGTTTTGTTCATGAATGTCCGCGTGGGTGTGGGTGTCCTGCTCCCGCTTGCGCATGAGCTGCTCGGACAATTCGATGGGCATATCCAGGCACAGAACCAGGTCCGGCCGGGGCAGGCCCATTTTTTCATATTCCAGATCGTAGAGCCAGCGGAAGAACGCCTCCCGTTCCGCCTCAGGCACCTTGCCGCCCTGGTGGACGGCGTTGGAGGTGGTGTAGCGGTCCGACAGGATCAGGGTCCCGCCGTCATAGGCCGCCTTCCAGTCCTGGACATAGGAGGCGTAGCGGTCCACGGCGTAGAAGGTGGAGGCCGCATAGGCGTTGACCGCCGTCGGGTCCTGGCCGAAATCGCCGCCTAAGTACATGCGGATCAACGCCGAGGACGGCTGATCATAGCGGGGGAACCGCAGGCGGTGGAACTCGATTCGCTCCCGCTCCAATCGCTTGGTCAGAAGCTCGAACTGGGTGGACTTGCCGGAGCCGTCGGTTCCCTCGAATACAATGAGTTTTCCCATCTTCAAGCGCCCCCTATTCTCCGGCGGACCACTGCCCACAGGAATTTCGGCAGCCGCAGCATCCGCTTGAACCGCCAGGGCTCTTTCAAAAGCCGGTAAAACCACTCCAGATTGCAGGCAATCATCCATTTCGGCGCCCGCTTGACGGTCCCGGCGAAGGAATCCAAGCTGCCGCCCAGGCCGATCATCACCTTGACCTGCAAATCCTTCTGGTGGGCCGCCATGAATTTTTCCTGCTTCGGCGCGCCGAGACACACAAACAGCACGTCGGGCTTGGCCTGGTTGATCTTTTCGATCACCGGGCCTTCCTCTTTGAAATAGCCGTCGGCCAGGCCGCAGATTTGGAGGCCCGGATGCTTTGCCAGCATCTTCTCCGCCGCCAGCTCCGCGATTCCCGGCTTGCTGCCCAGGAGATACACGGTTCCGCCGTTCTCCGCCAGGAGGCCCAGCAGCCGGTCGGCGAAGTCCACCCCGGCCACCTTCTGCTTCAACGGCGTCTTGAGAATTTTGGAGCCCAGGACCACCCCGGCCCCGTCCGGCAGCACCAGGTCTGCGCCGTTCAGCAGGTCCCGGAGTCCCTGGTCGGCCATGGCCTCGTAGACGATCTCCGAGTTCGGCGTGACCACATAGGAAACCGCGTCCCGCCGCAGCAGGTCCCCGGCAATTGAAAGGGCCTCGTCCATGTCGACATTGTCAAATCGGACGCCCATCACATCGATTTTCATTGGCAGGCAAACCTTCCCAAAATAGATTTTGATTCATTTTACCACATAGCCGCCGTTTCGGCAAGAACACAAATCCACCCATTTAGCATAAACTGTGATGAACGCAAAATCATTTCAAGGAGGTTATCCATATGCCCGATCAAAAACCAGCCTGCGATCTCTCCGGAATTCGGGAAGCGGTTTGCATCCATACGAAAAAAGTCACGGACGCCTGCCGTGACAAGGACTGTATCGAAGATCTGCGCGTGTACCTAACCAAGGAGTCCCAGGCCGTTCTGGACCGCTGCGCCAGCGCCCGGGCCCGCAGCGTGGAGCTGCTCCACGTGGACATAGATACCGAGCCGGTCCCCTATAACAGCGGCTTCTTCACCCTGGACATCACGTTCTTCTACCGGGTGGTGGCCGACGTGACAGTCAACGGCACCCGGCCCACCACGGTCTACGGCCTGGCGGTGTTCTCCAAGCGGGCCCTGCTCTTCGGCGGCGACGGCAATGCCAAGGTATTCACCAACCGCATGTGCAGCTGCAAGCGGAGCTGCCAGAAGTGCAGCGCGCCCCAGGCCGTGGTGGAGGTGGTGGACCCCATGGTTCTGGCCTCCAGCGTGGTGGACGCCTGCAACTGCTGCTGCAACTGCTGCGACCTGCCGGAGATTCCCGAGTGCGTGGTGTGCAGCTTCGACGACGAGCTGGTCCTGTCCGGCGAGTGCAAGCGGCTGCTGGTGACCATCGGCCAGTTCTCCATCATCCGCCTGGAGCGGGACACCCAGTTCCTGATCCCGGTGTTCGACTACTGCCTCCCTACCAAGGTCTGCAGCGAGACTGCCGGCAGCGTCAGCCCAACGGAAAGTCCCTGCGACATCTTCGGCAAAATCGAATTCCCGGTGGACGCCTTCTTCCCCAGCCGCAACGAGCCCTGCATCGACCCCAAGGACAGCTGCACCGGCTGCTACCGGACCACGTGAATCCGAAAACGGCATGGCCAATGAAGCCATGCCGTTTTATAATGGACAATTGACCATTGATAATTGACAATGAAGGGATCCGCTTCGCGGATGATTGAAATACCCGCCTTCTAAATCTCTGTAGGGGCGGCTATCAGCCGCCCGCATGGAGTGCTTGTTCAGTTGATGCTCAGATGGTTCTTTTCCAATGCCTTGCGGATGGCGATGGAGAGGATGGGGGCGAAGATCAGGGCGACCACGGCGTTGAAGATGGTGGCGGGGAGCTTGCCCACGACGGTGGCCAGGGCGGGGGCCACTTCCAGACCGGCAACCAGCAGGCCATTGTAGAAGAAGCTCTTGGCCAGATACAGCACGGCGTAGGTCACCGCGCCGGCCAGGGTGCCCAGCAGATCCCAGACATAGGTCCGCTGGCCCTTGTGGCCGATGAAGACCACCAGACCGGCCATGAGGCCGTAGGCGCCCTTGAACAGGAAGGTGATCCAGGCCTCGGAGATGTAGAGCGGGTTGGTCATGTCATAGATGGCAGAGCCGAGACCGGCAGCCAGACCGCCCCACCAGGGACCCAGCAGCAGACCGGACAGGGCGCACATGATGTTGCCCAGATGGAACGAGGTGGTACCGGCGATATCCAGGGGAAGGGTGATGCGCAGGGCGGAGCCCACCACCACCAAGGCGGCCAGCAGCGCCGTCAGGACTATTTTCTTGGTTGAAAATTTCTTATTCATGGTGTTTCTCCCTCCATGGGTTTGTTTGACACCATTATAGTAAATTCTGGCCCTAAATAAATAGTCAGTTTCTTCCTGTTTTTTATGGTCAGATCAGGGCGACAGCCACACCAATCAGAATTCCCAGGAAGCCGCCCACCAGGACCTGGGACAGGGTGTGGCCCACCAGCTCCTTGAGCTTTTCCTCGGCGGAGAGGGACTTGCCCATGCGGCGGAACAGCTCCTGCAGCTCCTTGATGGCCACCGCCTGCTTGCCGGTTTCCAACCGGACGTTGCAGGCGTCATACATGACGATAAAGGCCACGATGGCGGTGACGGCAAACTGGAAGCTGCCGCTGCCGTAGAGAGCGGCGGAGGCCGACGCCATGGCGCAGACCGTGGCCGAATGAGAGCTGGGCATGCCGCCGCTGCCGAAGAACCGCTCCGGCACGAACCGCCGCTCCATGATCAAAATCAGAACCACCTTGGCCGCCTGGGCCAGAAACCAGCCCGCCACCGCCGCCAGGAGAATCCGATTCTCCAGCAAACCCATGAAAAACTCTCCCATCCTGCAGCCTCCCGCATCGTTTTTTCTTACCATATCATACCCGGTCCCAAAAAGAAACGCAGGAAATGTTAATTTTTACCGAGGATTTCGTTAAGAAAAAATATGGAAGTTGACAGCGAACAGGACCGTAGGGGCACAAGGGTCTGTGCCATAAGCGTCAAATTCCCATTTCCCTGTTTGCATTCTCACCTTGGATACGGTATAATGAGAAAAAAACAGAATGGAGGCACATGTTATGATTGCCATTGCATCGGATCACGGGGCATACGCCCTGAAAGAGGTGCTCAAGAAGCACCTGGAAGCCAGAGGTCTGGCCTATAAGGATTTCGGCACGGACTCGGAGGCAAGCTGCGATTATCCCGACTTCGCCGGCCCGGCGGCCCAGGCTGTGGCGGCAGGCGAATGCGACCGGGGCATCGTCCTCTGCACCACCGGCATCGGCGTTTCCATCACCGCCAACAAGGTCCAGGGCATCCGCTGCGCCCTGCTGTCCGATCTCATGTCCGCCCGTCTGACCCGGCAGCACAACGACACCAACATGATGGCCATGGGCGCGGGCGTCGTGGGCGAGAAGCTGGCCATGGAGATTGTGGACGTCTGGCTGGACACCCCGTTTGAAGGCGGCCGCCACCAGAGAAGAGTCGACAAGATGATGGCTTTTGAGAAGTAAATATTGGTACAAGCCCTTGTGCCCCCGTGTAGGGGCGGCTATCAGCCGCCCGCATGGGGCACAAGGGTCTTATTTCTCCATTGTCCCCTGCCGAATTTTGTGCTATACTAGGGGAACGAAG
>CAMEIU010000115.1 GCA_945918815.1 uncultured Clostridia bacterium | reverse complement strand
ATGTCCTTGCCCCAGGCGGAGAAGCCGTCCTCGGTGCAGGTCATGTAGGCGATGAAGGCGCAGGCGGTCCAGGGCAGGGGGCTGTTGTCGGTGACGAACAGGTAGTGGCAGTAGCCGTAGCCGCCGATGCCCTGATAGCCGTCGGTGTAAGCGGCAACGTTGACGTTGTTCACGGAGACGGAGTTGGATTCCTCAACGGAGCGGAGCTTGGAGTAAACCAGCAGGCCGAACTGATCGGTGGCGCTCTTGTCAACCAGGGTGTTGCAGATGGGGCCGTCGTCGGTCTGGGCGTTGTAGCTCTCCACCCACAGCTTGATCCATGCCAGGGCGTAGGCGCCGTCGGGGCCAAGGCCCAGATCAGCGGCCTCGGACTCCATGGCCTTGATGGTGGGCTGGAAGTAGGCCTGCTCCTCAGCGGGCAGGGCGTTGTAGGCTTCCTTCAGCCATGCGGCGTAGGTGTCCTCGGTGAGCATGTACAGGAAGTTCTTACCAACGATCTCAGAGTCAATGTCCATGTACAGGCCATGCTCACCCTCAGCCACGAAGTCCCAGCAGTTGTCATAGGTCTTCTTGCCGGTGTTATTGTACATGAAGACCTTGTTCAGGGTCTGCAGAGCCAGGAAGCCCGTGTATTCTTCGGGGGTGGTGCCGTTGGCTTCCGCCCAGTCCTTGGGGATAAAGGTGTCCAGAATACCGGTCTGAACCATCTTGCTCTGGATCTGGTTGCCGTCCTGAATCAGGGTCATGGCGAAGGTGCCGGTGTCCTTCAGGGAGTCAGCGGTGAGCTGGTCGAAGATCTTGTTGTTCTTGGGCTGCTGCCACTCGAACTCCATGTTGTAGCTGGGGTCGATGGTCTGCAGGTAGGCGATGAACAGGGGCAGGGCGCTCTTGCCCCGGCTGGAGTTGCCCACGCCGTAGAACATCTTGCCGTTGGACTCTTCAATGGCCTTCTTGCCCAGCTCCTCCAGGGTCATGGTCTGGGCTTCCTTGATAATCTTCTGGGTTTCCGTCAGGTTTTCCTCCACAACGGGTTCCGCGGGAGCAGCGGGAGCTGCGGTGTCCGCGGGAGCGGCGGGAGCCGCGGGGGTCTCGGGGGCCTTCTGGCCGCAGGCCGCCAGGCCCAGAGCCATACACAGAACCAGAAGCATTGCAACAATACGTTTCATTTCAGTTCCTCCTCAAATTTTGTGGGCGGCAGGTCTCGCTCCCTGCCTGTGCTTATAGTGTAATGGCGAATCGCACAAAAAGAAACGGGACAAATCTGATATTTTTTGCACATTTCTGCTTTCTTTGTAAAATATGATGAAATCGGAAGGACGATATGCTATAATTTAGTCAATTCATTCAAAAGCCCATTGGAGAGACACCCCCATGAAAAGACGAATTCTGATTCTGGCTCTGCTCCTGCCATTGCTGGCGGGCTGCGCCGGCAAACAACCGGAGCCCCATCCCTATACGCCTGCCCAGGACCGGCGGCTGGTGGTCTACACCTCCCACAAGGAGGAGGTCTACACCCCCATCATCCGGGAATTCGAGGAGCGTACCGGCATCTGGGTGGACGTGGTCAGCGGCGGCACCAACGAGCTGCTCCAGCGGATTGAACAGGAACAGGACGCGCCGAAAGCCGACGTGATGTTCGGCGGCGGCGTGGAAAGTCTGGAATCCTACCGGGACTGCTTCACCCCCTATATCTGCCGGGAATCCGACCATATCCGGGAGCGGTTTCAGTCGGAGTCCGGCTGCTGGACGCCCTTTTCCGCCCTGCCTGTTGTATTGGTCTATCATACCAAACTGGTGACGGCGGAAGCTGTCACAAGCTGGGAGGATCTGGAATCTCCGGCTTTCCGGGGCAAAATTGCCTTCGCCGATCCCCAGATTTCCGGCTCCTCCTATACGGCGCTGGTGACCCGGCTTCAGGCCGGCGGCGGGGAGGAGAGCTGCCTGTCGGCACTCTGTGCCGCTCTGGACGGCCGGCAGCTGGACAGCTCCGGGGCGGTGCTGTCCGCCGTGGCCAGCGGCAGCGCTCTGGTGGGAATCACTCTGGAGGAAACCGCCCTGCAGCACATTGCCGCCGGGGAGGACATCGCCCTGGTCTACCCCGCCGACGGCACCTCCTGCGTTCCGGACGGAAGCGCCCTGGTGAAGGGCGCGCCCCACGGGGACAACGCCAGACTGTTTCTGGATTTCACCGTCAGCGCCGATGTGCAGTCCATGGTGGGCCAGCGGTTCTGCCGCCGGACGGTCCGGGCGGACATTCCCGCGGACCCCTCCCTGCCGCCGCTGGCTACCCTGAACATGGTGTCCTATGACGTGGAGTGGGCCAGCCGGAACCGGGACCGGCTGCTGTCGGACTGGTCCTTCCTGCTGGGGGAGGTGCCATCATGACCCGACCTCAGAGCCGTTCCTTCCGAAACCGGCTGCTGCTCTCCTTCCTCATCGCCTCTCTGGTGCCCATGATCATCTGCTCCGCCATGCTGTCCCGGATCTCTCAGATTCAGATGAAGAAGCAGATGGACACCGATGCCCAGACCCAGACCGCCCACCTGATGACCGCCCTGGACCGGGTCAGCGACGCTCTGCCGGGGGCGGCCCGGGCGCTGGAAGAAAGCCGGCTGCTGCCCCGGGCCTTTACCAGCCGGGAGGACACCCAGATCAACACCGCCCTGTTCCTGGCTACCGAGGGCAGCCGGGATCTGGCGGACTACTCCCTGTACGACCTGCGGGGCAGTCTGCGCTATTCCACCGGCAGCGTCACCCCGGGCACCACCCTTTCCACCCGGTGGGGCGTGCTGTTCGCGGCGAAAAACGCCGGGGGACAGCCGGTATATCTGGCCCCCGATCCCATGGACGGCGGCAAGACGCTGCTGCAAGGGGCGGCGCTGCTGAAAAATCCCCAGGGAGAGCCTCTGGGCTACCTGGTGATGGCCCTGTCCGTGGAAAACTTTCAAAAGCTCTTCGCCGGGAAATACGGCAGCTCCAACGAAATACTGATTCTTAACCGGTACTGGCACCCGGTTTACGCCAGCCAGAGCGGCCTGAACGATGAACTGGCGGATTCCCTGCGCTCTCAGCTGCTGTGGGGCGGCAATCCCGGCGCGGAGACCGAGGAATACCGCCTGCATATTCAGGAGCATCCGCCCACCGGCCTATACCTGGTGCTGCGTCAGCCCCAGATGTTTACCCAGCGCACCACAAAGCTGCTCCGCGCCGCAAGCCTTTTTTGCGTACTGGTGGGCATTGTGATTTCCGCGGTGCTGTGCCTCCCCCTGAGCCGCCGGATTTCCCAGCCCATCGGGCGGCTGCTGAAGGCCTTCTCCCGATTGGAGCAGGACGATTTGGACGTCCACGTCTCCCGGGATGGGGAGGATGAGCTGGGCCAGCTGGCGGCAGGCTTCAACCACATGGTTCTGGCCCTGAAGGCCAACCGGCAGGAGCTG
This sequence comes from uncultured Clostridia bacterium, assembly GCA_945918815.1. Taxonomy (GTDB): domain Bacteria; phylum Bacillota; class Clostridia; order Oscillospirales; family Oscillospiraceae; genus Avoscillospira. The sequence continues at coordinate 3,601 of CAMEIU010000115.1, read as the reverse complement.
GTGGAAAATCAGCGGGAGCTGAATCAGGCCCAGGTGCGGATGCTGCAGGCCCAGCTGAATCCCCATTTCCTGTGCAACACCCTGGACACCATGAAGTGGATCAGCAAGATTAACCATGTCCCCCAGGTGGCCCTGATGTCCACCAATCTGGCGGATATTCTGCGGTTCTGTATTTCCGCCGAGGAATTTGTCCCCCTTTCCCGGGAGGTGGAGGTGCTGAACCGGTATGTGGAGATTCAAAAGATCCGGCTTTCCGACCAGTTTTCCTTTGTGGTTTCTCTTCCGGAGGCGCTGGAAACCTGCATGGTTCCCAAAATGATTTTGCAGCCCATTGTGGAGAACGCCATTCTCCACGGACTGGAAGGAATCTCCGACAGCGTCATCCGGGTGGAGGCCATTCAGGAGGGGGAGGACCTGCTCATTACCGTCACGGACAACGGCCACGGCCTGCCGCCGGATATGATCGGACATCCCTACCGCCGGGAATCCACGCCCACCGGGCACCATCTGGGGCTGTACAACGTGGACACCATTCTGAAAAAGCACTACGGGGAGCGCTACGGCCTGTATCTGGACAACAACCCCGCCGGCAGCGGCGCGAGAGTCCGGGCAAGGCTGCCCCTGAACCGGAAGGAGGAAAAAGAATGCTGAAGGTACTGATCGTGGAGGACGAGGAGCTGATCCGCAAGGGCATCGTGCTGACGGTGGACTGGGCGGCTCTGGACTGCGTGGTGGTGGGCGAAGCCGCCAACGGCGCGGAAGGACTGGAGCAGGCAGAAAAATGCGACCCGGATCTCATCATCACCGACCTGAAAATGCCCCAGATGGACGGCATCGAAATGCTGGAACGGCTCCGTCAGGCCGGGAAAACCACTTACGTCATCATTCTGACCGCCTACGACAGCTTCTCCTACGTCCAGACCGCCCTGCGGCTGGAAGCGGTGGACTACCTGCTCAAGCCCTTCCATGACGGTGATCTGGAAAAGGCGGTGCAGCGGGTGCAGGCCAAGCGGGCTCCGAAGCAGGCGGCGTTGCCGGAGCCGAAAACCGGCAGCGGCAACCGCTACGTTTCCGAAGCAATCCAGTACATCAAGCAGCACTATCAGGAGCCGGATATCAGCGTCAGCTCCGTGGCCCAGAGCCTGAACATCAGCGAGGGCCACCTGAGCCACACCTTCAAGAAGGAAACCGGCAGCACGATTCTGGGCTATCTGACCCGCTACCGCATCCACAAGGCGGCGGAGCTATTGAAGGACTGCCGGGTGAAGGTCTATGAGGTGGCGGAGCAGGTAGGCTACCGGGATATCGGTTATTTTTCCAACACCTTCAAGAAAATCACCGGGAAAACACCCTCGGAATATCAGGACAGTCTTTCATTTCGTCTTTAGGAGGGAACGCCATGTACTGCATTCTGGTTGCCGGTATGCCAGCCAGCGGCAAGAGCACCATCGCCGGCAAAATTTCAAAATCTCTGGGAATTCCCATGCTGTCCAAGGACGCCATCAAGGAGGTGCTGTTTGACGATCTGGGCTTTCACAGCCGGGCGGAAAAGGTTCAGCTGGGCGTGGCGGCCATGCACATTCTGTACTACGCCGCGGCCCAGCTGATGAAAGCGGGAAAACCGTTTGTTCTCGAAAACAATTTTGAGGACGCTTCCGTACCCGGGATTCTGGAGCTGCTGGAAGCGTACCACTACACCGCCGTGACGGTTCGGCTCACCGGCGACCCGGAGGTCATTTACCGGCGGTTTGCCGCCCGGGATCTATCTGGCACCCGGCACCGGGGCCATGTGGTCAACGACTGCTACCCGGAGCCGCCGGGAGCCCCCCTAGAAAACCCCACAAGAAAAAGCTATGAGCAGTTTCTGGACGATATCGCGGCCCGGGGATATACCCGCTTTCAGGCCAACGGCCCGGTGCTGGAGGTGGATGTGACGGATCTGAGCCGTCTGGACGAATCTCAGTTGATGGAGAATATTCGGTCCTTGCTGTGAGCAAAAAACCTGCCGGTGTATCGTGGTGATACACCGGCAGTCACTATTTTGTGGGGATTTTCTTACAGCAGGTCTTTAACCAGGGACAGGGCGGCTTCGTCCGCAACCAAGGTAAAGTCCGGGTGCAGCTGCAAAATGGAGCCGGGGGCCTGGGGCTTGATGGGGCCGAAGAAGCAGTCCTTCACCGCCTGGGCCTTGTTTTCTCCGTTGCACACCAGCAGCACCCGCTTGGCCTTCATGATGGAGCCGATGCCCATGGTGTAGGCGTGGGTGGGCACGTCCTCCCGCTTGGCGAAGAACCGCTGGTTGGCGTCAATGGTGGAGTCGGTCAACTTCACCTTGTTGGTGCCCTTGGCGAAGGCATCCGCAGGCTCGTTGAAGCCGATGTGGCCGTTGGGGCCAAGGCCCAGCAGCTGCAGATCCGCGCCGCCGAAACCATCAATCACGGCGTCATACCGGGCGCACTCGGCCTCGGCATCGGGGTTCATGCCGTTGGGGATGTTGCAGTTATTCTGGTCGATGTTCACATGGTCAAAGAGATTATCCCGCATGAAGTAGGCGTAGCTCTGGTCGTGATCCTTAGGCAGGCCAACGTATTCGTCCAGATTCACGGTACGAACCTTGGAAAAGTCCAGGTCGCCGGCTTCATACTTGGCAATCAGCTCCTTGTAGGTGCCCACGGGGCTGGAGCCGGTGGCAAGGCCCAGCACGCAGTCGGGCTTCAAATAGATCTGGGCGGCGATGATGTTGGCGGCCTTCCGGCTCACATCGGCGTAATCCTTGGCAATAATCAATCTCATGGTTATCTCCTCACTTTTCTGTTCTTTTCGTTACGGGGCGTCGAGGACGCCGCCCCCTACGTGCTGCCAATCTGTCGTAGGGGACGGCCTCCGGACGTCCCGTTTATCATTCGGGATCAGCGAATCTTGGGCAGGGACGCGGCGGCTACGGACTGGCCTACCCGGCGCATCTTCTCATCGGGCAGCGTGACAGCGCACTTCTTGTACAGCTCGGGATACTCCTCCGCCAGAATCTCGTTGCAGACCTTCAGAATGGTGTCGCCGCCCTTGCCGGACATAACCCGGCCCATGAGCATCATGTAGTCGATGTTGTAGAACTGGGAGTACTGGACGGTGGCGTAGGCAAAGTACGCGCCGATGGTCTCGAAAATCGCCTGCGCTCTGGGGTCATCGGCCTCCATCAGCTTCTGGACGAATTTCAGCTTCTCCGCCAGAGACAGCTCCTGGGGGATGTCGATGCCGGCAGCAGGAGCCAGCTTGATGACGGCGTCCTGAGAGAAGTACTTGCAGCCCACGCCGTAGTCGGTGGACCACTCGTCCTGCATGGCCCCGGCCTGCAAATCTACAGGCGCGAAGGCCAGCTCGTTGATCCAGCCCAGCACGTTCTGATCTTCGTCCACGTAGCCCACGGCCTCGGAGGTGCCCATGGCAATGCCCATCAGGTTGCCCTTGCCCAGACCCATGGCGCCGGCCAGGGCGGACACGTCGCCGTCATTGGCCACCAGAATGGGGACGTTGGGGTCGATTTCGGCAGCGGCACGGTCATAGATGGTCTTGACCTTGTCCCAGTTCTCCCGGGGCACCTTGA
>CAMEIU010000114.1 GCA_945918815.1 uncultured Clostridia bacterium | reverse complement strand
CGGGAGACGGTGCGGTCGAAGAACGGCCGAAGCTCGGAAACCGTACGTTTTTTAGAAGTAAAACCCATGATAGAACACATAAAAAAACACCTCCGAATTTACTGATGCAGCTAGTTATCCCTAAAACTTTAGGACGAATAGCTGCAAATCCGCGGTGCCACCTAATTTACTGTTCTGATCACAAACAGTCACTTTTGTCGGGTTCCAACAAACCCGTGGGACCTAACGCTTCCCATTGCGTCTTCCCTACTGGGCCGGAGCCGTTCAGGTCGCTGCTCCGAAGTGTTATTCCCGCAGCCGCTTACACCGGGTTTCCACTGTCCCCGGCTCACTTTGGCAGCCTCTCTGCGGTACTTGTCTTCGTCATCGCATTTTGCTGTATTAAAAATATGGTCCTATTCTAGCGTGAAGCTATTTTTTTGTCAACGGGAAAAACTGAACAAGATTCCAAAGGCGAATGGGGGAACTGAACCGTTTTTTTACCAAAAATGCGACAGAGAAAAAATTTATCTTGCAATGGCCCGGCCTGCTGTGCTATTGTTAGTCTGGTCCCTCCTTTGAAGAGGGGCCATTTTTGTGCATCACCAGCTCCAAGGCTCCCTTGTGTAAAGGAAGGCTTTGAGGTCCGTCCTGTATCCGAAAAATTTCCGGTGATTTTCCGAAAATATCTAGGAATTTGCAGGCGCCTGTGGTATGATAACCTGGGAAGTTTAGGATACACTCTATTATCTGGTTTTGAGACTTAAATAATTGGAGAGAAAGAATATGGACATTTTTTCTGTTCTGCAATTGCTCTGCGGCCTGGCGTTTTTCCTCTTTGGCATGCAGGTCATGAGCCATAATCTGGAGCGTCTGGCAGGCGGCAAGCTGGAGGGCACGCTGAAAAAGGTCACCTCCAATCCGCTGGTCAGCGTGGGCCTGGGCGCCATCATCACCATCGCCATGCAGTCGTCCTCGGCCTGCACGGTCATGCTGGTGGGCCTGGTCAACTCCGGCATCATGCACTTTTCGCAGACCCTCAACGTCATCTTCGGCGCCAACATCGGCACCACCTTGACGGCCTGGCTTCTGAGCCTTTCCGGCATCGAGAGCGACAATCTGTTCATGCAGCTCTTAAAGCCGGTGAATTTCTCTCCCGTTCTGGCGGTCATCGGCGTGTTCATGACCATGCTCTGCAAGCGGGACCGGAATAAGAGCATCGGCAACATTCTGGTGGGCTTCGCCGTTCTGATGATCGGCATGAGCTTCATGTCCGGCGCGGTGGCGCCCCTGGCGGAGATTCCCGAGTTCGGGGCCCTGATGGTCAAGTTCCGCAATCCCGCCATCGGCGTCATCGTTGGCGCGCTGTTCACGGCTTTGATCCAGTCCTCCGCCGCCTCTGTCGGTATTTTGCAGGCGTTGGCCATGACCGGTTCCATCACCTACGGCATGGCGCTGCCCATCATCATGGGCCAGAACATCGGTACCTGCATCACCGCCATCATCTCTTGCATCGGCGCCAACACCGGCGCCAAGCGCGTGGCGGTCATGCATACCCTCATCAATCTGCTGGGCACCGTGATTCTCCTGCCCGTGTACCTGATTCTCAACGCCATTTTCCATTTCCCCATCACCAATCAGCCCATCGACGCCTTTGGCATCGCCCTGCTCCATACGCTGTTCAATATTCTGGCGACGATCCTGCTGATGCCCAACGGCAAGGGAATCATCAAGCTGACCGAGTGGCTGACCCGGGAAAAGGGCGCCGTGGTCTCCGCCACCCATCAGGACCAGATCGCCGTCCTGGACGAACGTCTGCTCCGTTCTCCCTCCGTGGCCGTGCAGGAAAGCGGCAACTATACGGTTGAAATGTGCAAGACCGCCCGTGAGACCCTGCTCAAATCCATGGGCCTTCTGATTCATTACGACGAAGCCCTGGCCCAGGAGATCATCCAGCTGGAGGACGACATCGACCTCTACGAGGACCGCCTCGGCACCTTCCTGGTCCGCCTGTCCGCCCAGGCTCTGTCCCGGAACGACAGCCAGGCCGTCTCCCTGATGCTCCATACCATCGGCGACTTCGAGCGTCTGGGCGACCACGCGGTCAACGTCCAGCGGGTCGGCGAGGAAATGCACCGGAAGGGCCTTTCCTTCTCCAGCGAGGCCCAGAAGGAGCTGAAGGTCCTCAGCGACGCCATCGAGGAAATCCTGAGGCTGACCGAGGACGCCTTTGTCCAGTACGACGCGGCCAAGGCCTCCCAGGTGGAGCCTCTGGAGCAGGTCATCGACAAGCTCATCGCCAAGATCAAGGACCACCACATCGCCCGGCTCCAGCGGGGCGAATGCACCATCGAGATGGGCTTCATCCTGTCGGATCTGCTGAACAACTATCAGAGAATCTCCGACCACTGCTCCAACATTGCGGTCGCTGTCATCGAGGTCCAGCACAACAGCTTCGACACCCACAAGTACCTCAATGACGTCAAGCATGACAGCGACGCCTTCGACGCCGCCTTCGAGCGCTTCGCGCAAAAGTACGCGCTGTAAACGTTCCGACATCCAACCCGGGAGCAAAAACCGCTCCCGGGCGTTTTTTTGAATGGACAATGGACCATGGACCATGTACAATGAAGACGTCGCTTCGCGACGGATTAAATTTGTGGATACACGATCGAGCAACGCCGTAGGGGCGACCCTTGTAGCCGCCCCTACGGAACGCTCTCTGGCAGGCAAAATTCCAATGATCCGCGAAGCGGATACCTTCGTTGTCCATTGTCAATTGTCCATTGAAATCAAAGGAGAGAGCTTCATATGTCTGTCATGACGCAAATCTGTGTGTTATTCGCCATCTGCCTGGCGGGGGAGGCCGTTTCGGCGGTGCTGCCGTTTCCCATGCCGGCCAGCGTTTTGAGTATGGTGATTCTGCTGATTCTCCTGGGCCTCCGGCTGCTGAAGCCGAAGCAGCTCCAGGCGGAATCCGATTTCCTTTTGAACAATATGGCCCTGTTCTTCGTCCCGGCCAACGTGGGCATTCTCCGGTACAAGGACGCGGTGCTGTCCAACTTCTGGCCCATTTTCCTCATCAGCCTCCTGACCACGCCCTTGGTGTTCTTCGTCACGGGCCATGTGGTGCAGCTGACCATGAAGCTCCTGCGGCGGAAGGAGGCGAAGCGGTCATGATGGAAGCCCTGCTCTCCACGCCTTTGCTCGGCCTGGTTTTGTGCATTTCCACCTACCTGCTGGGCCGCTGGCTCCAGAAGAAGACCGGCTGGATTCTGGCCAATCCGGTCATCGTGGCCTCGGCCCTGTGCATCGTGATCCTGATTCTGCTGGATATTCCCTATGAAAACTTCGCCCTGGGCGGCGACATCATCCATATGCTGCTGGGCCCCGTCACGGCGGTGCTGGCCCTGGGCATCTACAACCAGCGGGCGGCCTTGAAGGCGTATTTCGTGCCGGTCCTGGTGGGCTGCGTGGCCGGCAGCGCAACCAGTATTTTCAGCATCCTGGGCCTGTGCCGCCTGTTCCGTCTGGACGAGGCCATCACCATGGCCCTGATTCCCAAGAGCTGCACCACGGCCATCGCCCTGAGCGTCGCCGAGAGTCACGGCGGCCTGACGGCGGTGACGGCCTTCGCGGTCCTGATTGCCGGCGTCACCGGCTGCCTGTGCGCGCCGCTCTTCTCCAAGTGGTTCCATATCACCGATCCCGTGGCCCAGGGCCTGGCCACCGGGGCGTGCAGCCACGCCCTGGGTACCTCCAAGGCCCGGGAGATGGGCGAGCTCCAAGGCGCCATGAGCAGCATCGCCATCGGCGTCTGCGGCCTGATTTCCGTGGGAATCACGCTGTTTCTGTAAATAAAAAATATCGGGCGGCCGCAAGGGCCGCTCCTGCGGCTCCGGTTTCGGACGTGGCGCAGGAGCGGCCCTTGCGGTCGCCTGCTTGCATCTTCGTTCGATATTACCGAATTTCATATACCATAAATAGAGACACGCCTGTGCGCCGCTGGCAGGCTTTCGGACTTTTCTGTGCAAATCCAACAAGTGAAATTCGGAAAAAGGCAAAAGAATCTCCATGGCGGCGGGTTGCCAAAGCGGGGGTTTCATGGTAAAGTGATGCTGTCCCTTTTTTCAGCAAAAAACGGCCAAATATTCACTGCCAGCCTTGAATTTTATGGAGGTAACATATGAAAAAAGTCGGAATTATCATGGGGAGCGACAGCGATCTGCCGGTGGTGCAGAAGGCCATCGACACGCTGCGCCAGTTTGACGTGCCGGTGGAGGTCCATGTGTACTCCGCCCACAGAACGCCCCAGGAAGCCAAGGCGTTTGCCCAGACGGCACGGGAGCGTGGAATCGGAGCAATCATCGCGGCGGCGGGGAAGGCGGCCCATCTGGCGGGCGCACTGGCGGCCAACACCACCCTGCCGGTCATCGGCATTCCAGTAAAATCCAGCCATTTAGACGGTATTGACGCGTTATTATCCACGGTGCAGATGCCCTCGGGCATTCCGGTCGCCACGGTAGCCATTGACGGCGCGGTCAATGCCGCTTTGTTGTCTATTCAGATTCTCGCCGTGGAGGACCAGACCCTGGCCGAAAAGCTCCAGGCCAAGCGGGACGCCGACACAAAAAAGGTCCTGGAAAAGAACGCCGCCATTGAAGCGCAGTTCAACCAGTAATCCACACCCCCTCGTGCATCTCCGTAGGGGCGGCTATCAGCCGCCCGCCTGTGGCGCGAGGCTGCAAACAAAATAAAAACATATTATGACTATCGGTTTTAGTAAGCACACGGATTTTTATGACAGGGTTCTGTCTCACACTGTCATTTCTGTGAAATCGCACAATGCCCACTGTAGGGCGCGGCGACTCGACGCGCCGTTTGGCAGCCGGTTCCATGACGCAGTGCCTACAGGCGGCACGTCCAGTGGCCGTGCCCTACATAAGCTTTTTCGCAACCATGACAGCGTCTTTGGATCCCTTGCAAGATATTTGCCCTTGCTTATTTATCCCGATAGCCATAAAACATATTTACATCGGAGGAACAGAAATCATGGAAGTCAAAGAAATGCTGTACGAAGGCAAGGCCAAGCAGGTATTCGCTACGGACCGGGACGATGTCCTGATGGTCCACTATAAGGACGACGCCACTGCGTTCAACGGCCTGAAGAAGGGCACCATCGAAGGCAAGGGCGTCATCAACAACCGCGTCACCAACTACCTCATGCAGAAGCTGGAAGGCGAAGGCGTGCCCACCCACTTTGTGGAGGAGCTGAACGGCCGCGACACCCTGGTGAAGCGGGTCCGGATCGTCCCCCTGGAGGTCATCATCCGCAACATCTCCGCCGGTTCCTTCGCCAAGCGCTTCGGCGTGGAGGAAGGCATCGTCTTCGACGCACCCACCATTGAGTATTCCTATAAGAACGACGAGCTGGGCGATCCCATGATCAACACCGCCCAGGCCCTGGCCCTGAAGCTGGCCACCCCCGCCGAGATCGAGACCATCCGCACCCTGGCCTTCAAGGTCAACGACGTGCTGAAGGCCTTCTTCAAAGAAGTGGGCGTGGACCTGGTGGACTTCAAGCTGGAGTTCGGCCGCCTCTCTGACGGCACCATCGTCCTGGCCGACGAGATCTCTCCCGACACCTGCCGCTTCTGGGACAGCAAGACCCATGAGAAGCTGGACAAGGACCGCTTCCGCCGGGATCTGGGCAACGTGGAGGACGCCTACCACGAAATGATGAAGCGCATCCTCGGCGAATAAGAGAATCAGGGATCGGAGTTCCTGCCGGTTCTGTAAAAGGCCCCCCCTGTAGGGCGCGGCGACCCGACGCGCCGTTTGGCAGCGGGCCACGGGACGCAGCTGCCTGCATGCGGCACGTCCAGTGGCCGTGCCCTACAGAGAGAGCTTTCGCGGAGACCGTCCGGCTTCTGAGAAACCCCGATTGTCGATAGAAAGGAACATTCATGAGCAACATCCACGAAGAATGCGGCGTCTTCGGCGTCTGGTCCAAGGACACCTACGACGTGGCCGGTATGACCTACTACGGTCTCTTCGCCTTGCAGCACCGTGGTCAGGAGAGCTGCGGCATCGTGGTCAACGACGACGGCCTGTTCCAGGCCTACAAGGATACCGGCCTGGTGGGGGAGGTCTTCACCAGCCCGGTGCTCCGGTCCCTGGGCAAGGGCAACATGGCCGTGGGCCATGTGCGCTACGGCACCACCGGCGCCACGGACCGCAACAATGCCCAGCCCATCGTCGTCAACCACATCAAGGGCCGCATGGCCCTGGCCCACAACGGCAACCTGACCAACAGCGTGGAGCTGCGGACGGCGCTGGAGCTGCAAGGCTCCATTTTCCACTCCACCTCCGACACCGAGGTCATCTCCTACATCATCACCAAGGAGCGGCTCCAGGCCCCGTCCATTGAAGAGGCCGTCAACCGGGCCATGAACCGGCTGGAGGGCGCCTACTCCCTGGTCATCATGTCCCCGGCCAAGCTCATCGCCGTCCGGGATCCCCACGGCTTCCGGCCCCTCTGCTACGGCCAGACCGCCGACGGCCGCTTCGTGGTGGCCTCCGAGAGCTGCGCCCTGGACGCGGTGGGGGCCAGATTCATCCGGGACGTGGACCCCGGCGAAATCCTGGTCTTCGACGGCGGCGAAGGGCCCAGAAGCATCCGGGACCACTGCGGCAAAACGCCCCGGAGCCTCTGCGTCTTTGAGTACATCTATTTCGCCCGTCCCGACTCCGTGGTGGACGGCTGCAATGTCCACCACGCTCGGGCCAGAGCCGGGGCCTTCCTGGCTTTGGAGCATCCGGCCCAGGCCGACGTGGTCATCGGCGTGCCGGACAGCGGCATCGACGCCGCCGTGGGCTACTCCAAGCAGTCCGGCATCCCCTATGAGGTGGGCTTCATCAAGAACCGCTACATCGCCCGCACCTTCATCGCCCCCGGCCAGGACAGCCGGGAGGACAAGGTGAAGATCAAGCTGAACCCCATCGCCAAGGTGGTGGAGGGCAAGCGGATCGTGGTCATCGACGACTCCATCGTCCGCGGCACCACCTCCGCCCGGACCATCAAGCTGCTCCGGGACGCC
>CAMEIU010000113.1 GCA_945918815.1 uncultured Clostridia bacterium | reverse complement strand
CATCTCCTTTACCATCCATGAGTCCGACAAGGATCTGTGTGAGAAGGTCATCAGAGACAACGCCGACAAGCTGAAGTTCCAGTCCATGAGCGTCTCCACCGACGTGTCCAAGGTCTCCATCGTCGGCGCCGGTATGGCCAACAACCCCGGCATCGCCGCCACCATGTTCGAGGCCCTGTACAGCAACCAGATCAATATCCACATGATCTCCACCAGCGAGATCAAGGTCTCCGTCCTCATCGACAAGGCCGACTCCGAACGGGCCATGCGGGCCATTCACGACAAGTTCTTTGATTGATCGGCCGAATTGCCCGTCCGAACGTGATTCGTAGGGGCGACCCTCGCGGTCGCCCGCCACTTCACACCTTCGGGCGACCGCAAGGGTCGCACCTACGGCATTGTATAGTCGTGCAAAACAAAGCAAAAACACGCCGCCTTTTGTGACACTTACATCATAAAAGGCGGCGCTTACTATGTCATACGATCTTCCAGGGGTTCTTCTCTCCCCGGCTGTCGTAGAGGCAGCTGAGCATGGAGTTCAGGACCATATCCGAGACGCTGCGGTCGGTGTAGAAGGCCATGTGGGGCGTCACCACCACGTTGGGCATGTCCCGGAGGATGGACAGGCGGCGGTTGCCCAGGACGTCGCTGCGGCGGTCGTAGTAGTACATCTGGAACTCGTCCTCCACCACATCCAGGCCGCAGGCGGCGATTTTGCCGGATTCCAGGCCCTCGATCATGGCGTCGGAGTCGATGAGGCCGCCCCGGGCCGTGTTGATGAGAATGACGCTGTCGGGCATTTTCGCGATGGCCTCCCGGTCGATCATGTGGAAGTTGTCGGCGGTCAGGGGCATATGGAGGGTGATCAGGTCGCAGCGGCGGAACAGCTCCTCCAGGGTCAGATACTCTACGTCCAAATTGGGATTGGGGTACACGTCGTAGGCATAGACCTGGCAGCCGAAGCCCTTCAGATCCCGGATGACGGCCTTGCCGATGCGGCCCGTGCCGATGACGCCCACGGTGCGCTCCGGCAGCAGGCCGCCGTTGATGCCCTTGAGGGTGAAATCGTTGATGACTGCCCGCTGCATGATGCGCTTCATCTTGCGGATGGACATGAGCATCAGCATGATGGTATAGTCCGCCACGCACTCCGGCGTGTAGGACACGTTGGACACGCCCATGCCGATCTCGGCGGCGTGGCGGTAGTCGATGTGGTCATAGCCGATGGTCCGGGTGGAGATCATCTTCACCCCCAGCGCCTGCAGCCGGTCCATGAGCCCGGCGTCCACCGGGGTGGTCAGAATGGAAATATACTCATAGCCCTTGGCCAGCTCCGCCGTCTCCAGGCTCACCGGCACGGCGCTGAGGCCCAGGTCCACGCCCAATTCCTTGGCGTGCTGCCGGAAAAACGGCTCCTCGTCAAAGGGACGGCAGCCATATGCGAACAGTTTCATGCTCTCGCGCTCCTTGCACTTTGTTTGTATAACGCAACATAGCACGAAACCGTCCGAAGGTCAAGTCCTGGGGCGGATTTTTCGGTCCGAAGATCTGTCTCTTGTTCCCCTGCCGGTTGTCTGTTATAATATGAATAGAAAACGAGAAGGAGCGATGGAAATGAAGCGAACGCTGCTCTGTCTGACGCTGATTCTGGCGCTGCTGATTGGTCTGGCCGTTCCCATCTGCGCCGCCGGTTCCGAAGCCCTGGAGGCGGCGGATTATCTGCACAGTCTGGGCCTTTTCAACGGCGTCGGCCTCCAAGCGGACGGCTCGCCCAATTACGGCCTGGACCGGGCGCCCACCCGGCAGGAGGCCGTGGCCATGCTGATTCGCCTGCTGGGCAAAGAGGAAGAGGCCCTGGACGGGACCTGGGAGACGCCCTTTACGGACGTGGATCCCTGGGCGGAGCCCTATGTGGGCTATGCCTACGCCAACGGCCTGACCAACGGCACGGGCGACACGACCTTCGGCGGCAAGCAGACCGTCACCGCCGCCCAATATCTGACTTTTGTGCTGCGGGCCCTGGGCTATTCCTCTGAGACGGATTTCTCCTGGGACGCCGCCTGGGACAAAACCGACGCTCTGGGCGTCACCGACGGGAGCTACACTGCGGCCAACAACAAAGCGTTCCTGCGGGGCGACGCGGCCATCGTCTCCGCCTTTGCCCTGGGAACGGCGAAAAAGAGCGGAACGGCCACGCTCTTGGATGCTCTGGTCGCGGACGGAGCCGTCTCCGCCGCAGCGGCAAGGTCCAGCGTGCCGCCCCAGCGGAGCCTGGACAGTCAATACCGCCTCTTTGCCCGCCAGCTGCTGGCTGCGGGCGGGACGGAGACCATCGTTCCCGTGGCCGAGGATGGCTGGGTCGCGTCGGAAGACCTGAGCAAGGTGGCCCCGGCTTACGACAACTATATGGCGCTCCTGAAAGAACCTGCTCCCAACCAGGGGGAAACGCTCCTGGTCGACGCGCTGAGAGACTATGCCCTGGACTGTGTGGACGGAGATTATTCCAAAAACCGGGATCTGAATGCCTCGATCTGTATGCCCGCAGGCAAAGTGGCCTGCCTGCTGCTGACCGACCGGAGGGGCTTCGTGGTCGCCTACGGCTTCTGGAGCGCGGAGACGCCCGATATTCTCACCATGGTCTCCTGCCGTATGGATTCCCGGGCCTTGATGGACGCCGCTGTGGCAGACTTCGACAAGACGTTCCAGAATCTCCCCGTCATCCCCTGTGAAACGGAGTGGGAAGAGAAGCGCCTGGTATACCGCTTCTCCGGAATCCCCGAAAACGCGGTCTGGATTGAAGAAATCGCCGGCGGCGCATCCGCCCAGGCCACGGTCTCTGTTCCCATCAAAAAGTATGTCAGCAACCATTTGCTCACCATGCGGAACCATCCCGATAGCGACAAGCACGGCGATCCCGTCGAAAATCCGTACATTCAGGTGCCGCCCTACAAGCACAACCAACGGGCCAGCTGCTACACGCTTTTCGTATTTTTGGATGCCAACCTGGAATTGGTCGGCTACAGCCTGGCCACATATTCCTGACAGGCTATGACGCTTTCCCGGAAAACAGCGAAGAGAGGCACATCCGTGTCTCTCTTCGCTGTTTTCAGATATGCAGCCGCCAAATTTCTGCAAGTGTTTTTCCTTCCGTGTCATTGCGAGGAGGCCGCAGGCCGGCGTGGCAATCCGCTCCCCCCTTGTACAGACTGATTTTACGGAAGCACTCAAAAAATTACAGCGTTTGAGATGCGGATTACGACTCGCTAAGAGCCGCCGCAAGCGGCGGTTGCTCGCTTGTATGCGCCTGCGGGTGCCGCAATGACAATGCGGGGCAGAACCTTGGCATCAAAATTCAAGTGCTTACGAAGCCCGATCGTCATAAATGCTTTTTACGCCATCAGCTGGAAATTTCTCGAGCGGATCAGGCGCATCATGCCGAAGCTGTCGCTGGGCAGCTCTTTGGTCAGGATGCCGGTGACGCCGATGTCCTCTTTCCGGTGGCAGTCGGAGCCGGCCAGGCCCAGGAGACCGAACTGCTGAGCGTATTCCACGGCCCGCTCGTTGTGATTCTCATGTCTGGGGTTCAGATTCTGCACCTCCACGCCGTCCAGATAGCAGGCGATGGCGGGAGTGCATTTTTTCCGGTAGGGGTGGGCCTGGACGATCAAGGCGCCCTGGCCCCGGGCGATGGGAGAAAAGGCCGCGATGCCCATGGCGAAGATGGTCTCCGGGTCCGCCAGCAGCTCGTCCCGCCAGCCGTAGAGCAGATAGTCGTTGTCGCTCTCGTCAAAGCGGAGCTCCGCGCCGCGGAAGACCTTCAGGCCCACCTTCTCCCCGGCCTCCACCATCCGGCGGTAACCGGTCAAAAAAGCGGCGACCTTGTCCGCATCGGAGTGGAGGTCCACGCCCAGGTGGTCGAAGGTGGTGCGGTTATAGTGATCCGTGACGATGACGGCGTCGTAACCGGCGGCCTTGTAGCCGTTGGCCAGGGTCTCGGCGTCCAGCCAGCCGCATTTGCTGGAATAGCGGGTGTGCAGATGGGTTTCGATCTTATACATAGCCAATCTCCTTCTGGTCGGTTTATGGAAGAATCGTCAAAGGAATGTTCTTTACGGCGCAGAGCTGCCGGATATGGTCCGGGCAGCCGGAATCGGTGATGATCTGCTTCATGTTCTCCAAAGCGCCGTAGGACATAAGGCCCGCGCCGCCGAATTTGCTGGAATCCACCAGCAGATAGGCCCGTTGGCTCTGCTGGACCGCCAGCTTTTTCAATTCATATTCCGCGTAGGTGGAGACGCACAGCCGCCCGTCAGCCGACACGCCGGAGACGCCCATGAACGCCTTGTGGACCTGATATCGGGCCAGAAATTCCAGGGTGCTGCCGTCAATCACCGAATTGGTGCGCCGGTTCAGGACGCCGGGCAGAACAATCAGCTCCACATTGGGCTTGGCCGCCGCCTGAGAGATGACATAGAGGTTCCCGGTCAGAATGGTCACGCGCTTGGCGTTGTCCAGGCAGTCGATCAGGTGCATGGTGGTGGTACCGGCATCCACATAGATGACGTCCCGGTCGGCAATCAACGCCTCGGCCTGGCGGGCGATCTGCCGCTTGGCGTCGGGATGCTGGGTGGCCCGCTGGGTGAACAGGGGCACCTCCTGATGGGACACGGCCCGCACGCCGCCGTAGACCTTCTCCACCGCGCCGGTCTGGACCAGGTAGGCCACGTCGGCCCGCACCGTGTTCATGGACACGTTGAAGGCGTCCCGCAGGGCCTCCATGGTGACGGTCTGCCGCTCGGCGATCAGCGCCTCCATCTGTTTTCGTCTGGCGTCCTTCATCCCGCTTCCTCCCTTTTTTTCGTACTGTTACTATAACGCCGTTCTAAAAAAATGTCAACTGTTTTGTTATTTTTGGTAACTTCAGTTCAAAATAAAAGAAATTTCACAAAAATTTGATATTTGAAATTGACAGTTCTCTCGTCAGATGCTACAATCATGCCATAAGATCCTGGCGGTATGCCAGAAGGTACATCGAAATGGAGGACATAAATTATGGCAAAGATTAAAGTAGGCGTGGCCGGTTACGGCACCATCGGACAGCGGCTGGCGGACGGCGTGGCAATGCAAGGTGACATGGAGCTGGTCGGCATCGCGGACCTGGCCCCGACCCTCTCTCTGCAAGCCCTGCGGGAGAACGACATGATCGGCGCCAACGGCGTGAAATACAACCTGTACCTGGTGGACGGCGCCGACGAGGCCGCCTTCGCCGCCAAGGACATTCCCGTGGCCGGCACCTTTGAAGACCTGTGCAAGAAAGTGGACATCATGCTGGACTCCGCCCCCGGCGGCGTGGGCGCCAAGAACAAGGCCAACTACTATGAGAAGTACGGCGTCAAAGCCATCTTCCAGGGCGGCGAGAAGAACTCCGTGGCCGACGTGTTCTTCCATGGCTACGCCAACTATGAAAAGGGCCTGGGCCAGAACTATCTGAAGCTGACCTCCTGCAACACCACCGGCCTGATCCGCACCGTGGACTGCCTGGACCGCGCCTACGGCATTGAGAAGGTCGCCATCACCATCATCCGCCGCGTGGCCGATCCCGGCGACTATCACCGCGGCCTGACCAATGCCTTGCAGATGGAGAAGGCCCCCACCCATCAGGCCGTGGACCTGATGACCATCATGCCCCATGTGAACGCCACCGGCATTCTGGTTCACACCCCCGTGACCCACGGCCACATCATCACCGTGCTGGCCACCGCCAAGGACGGCAAGAAGATCACCAAGGAGATGGCTCTGGAAGCCTTCCAGAAGCATCCCAGAATCCGCGTGGTCAACATCGACGAGGGCTTCAAGGGCAACGCCAGCCTGTTCAAGTATGCCCGCGACCTGGGCAACCGCCGCGGCGATATGTATGAGATCGGCCTGTGGGAGGACTCCATTGTGGAGAGCGGCAACGACATCATGTATGCCATCAACATCCCCCAGGAATCCGTCACCATTCCCGAGACCATCGACGGCATCCGCGCCGCCATGCAGATGCAGCTGACCCGGGAAGAGGGCACGGCCAAGACCAACGAGTACCTGAAGATCGGCCGGTTCAAGAAGTAAGGAAGGAACAGCCATGCGATTTGGAATCAGAACCCTGGACGAGGCGGAGCTGCAAGGCAAGACCGTCCTGTGCCGGGTGGATATGAACCAGCCGGTGGACCGGGCCAGCGGCACGCTGAAAAGCGTAAACCGCATCCGCGCCTGCGTGCCCACCATCCGGGAGCTGTCGGACCGGGGCGCGAAAACCGTACTCCTGGCCCATCAGGGCAGCGACATTGAATATAAGAACTACTACACCACCAAGCCCCACGCCGCCGTCCTGGCCCAGCTGCTGGGCCGGGAGGTCCAGTGGATCGACGACGTCTGCGGCCCCGCCGCCCGGGAGAAGATTCAAAATCTGAAAGACGGCGAGATTCTCCTGCTGGACAACGTCCGCTTTGTGGCCGAGGAGCAGACCCTCTTTGAGATGAAGCTGCGCCTGACCCACGAGCAGCAGGCCAAAACCCTGCTGGTGGAGAAGCTGGCTCCCCTGGCAGATCTGTACGTCTGCGACGCCTTCGCGGCGGCCCACCGGGATCAGCCCAGCCTCTGCGGCTTCGAGCAGGTGCTGCCGTCCTACATGGGCCGGCTCTTTGAGAAGGAATTCTGCACTGTGTCCCAGGTCATGGAAGCCCCGGAGCGGCCCTGTGTATTCGTCCTCGGCGGCGCGAAGATCTCCGACGCGTTTTTGATGATGGAGACGGTCCTGGGCAAGGGCGTGGCCGACCGGGTCCTCACCGGCGGCCTGGTGGCCAACATCTTCCTGACGGCCCTCGGCAAAGAGATCGGCCAGGGCAGCGTGGACTTCATTCTCAAGTCCAACTACGGCGAGTACATCGAAAAGGCCAAGGCTCTCTATGAGACCTACGGCGAGAAGATCACCCTGCCGGAGGACCTGAGCTGGGTGACGGAGGGCCAGCGGCAGGAGGCCGTGCTGGGTCAGATTCCGGCGGACATTGCCGCCATCGACATCGGACGCCAGACCGCAGAGACCTACCGGGCCGCGATTTTGAACGCCAAGACCGTGTTCGTCAACGGCCCCATGGGCGTGTTCGAGCAAGCGCCCAGTGAGTACGGCACCCAGGACGTCT
>CAMEIU010000112.1 GCA_945918815.1 uncultured Clostridia bacterium | reverse complement strand
CCCCAGATAGAGCAGGCAATAGTCCGCCAGAATGGGGAAGTCCAGCACCATCTGGTCCACCTCGGCGTCGCAGTTGCCCCGGATGCATAAAAGCCGGTCTGCCAGGGGATTGAGCATGGCGATGACCTCCTTGGGGGCGTAGTCCCGGGGCAGATCGTTGCGGGGCCCGTGGTACAGAATGTCGCCCAAAAGCAGCAGCTTCTCCGGCGTTTCCCGTTCATAGGCTTCCAGGAGCTGTCTCGTATAGCAGGCGGACCCGTGGAGGTCCGAGGCGATCATCAGCTTCATTGGGCGTCTCCTTTCAGCTCCCGGACGGCCTGCTCCAGCTGCTCCATGGCCTTGACCAGGATGGACCGGGGGCAGGCGGCGTTGAGGCGCATGAAGCCCTCCAGGGCCGGGTCAAAGTTTTTGCCGTTGCTGAGGCCCAGCTTGGCCTTTTCAATCATGAATTGCACCAGCTCCGCCTGGCTGAGACCCAGGCCGCGGCAGTCCAGCCACATGAGATAGGTGGCGTCGGGCAGGAAGGTCCGGATGCCGGGAATATGCTGGTCGATGTAGTCCTTGACGAAGCGGAAGTTGCCGTCCAGATAGACCAGCAGCTGATCCAGCCAGTCGTCGCCCTCCCGGCAGGCCGTCTCCACGGCGATGAGGCTGAAGGCGTTGTTCCGGTGAATGTCGAAGGACATCCAGAAGTCGTCGAAGACCTGTTTTTTCTCCCGGTCCGGGAAGACGATGGTGGCGGCGTGGAGGCCGGCCAGGTTGAAGGTCTTGCTGGCGGAGATGCAGGTGATGGTGTTGGCGGCGATCTCCGGCGACAGGGAGGCCGTGGGGATGTGGGTCCCGCGGAACACCAGGTCGCCGTGAATTTCGTCGGAGATCACCAGCACGTGATGCTTCAGGCAGATCTCCATCATCCGCAGCAGATCCTCCCGGGACCAGACCATGCCCAGGGGATTGTGGGGGCTGCACAGAATGAAAATCCTTGCCTGGGCCGCCTTTTCCTCAAAATCCTCCCAATCCACCTGCCAATGGCCGGTGGATCCTTCTTTCATGTGGTTCATGAGAACCTTCCGGCCCTGGTATTCGGAGATCTCCGCGAACTCCGGGTACACCGGCGTCTGAATGAGGATACTGTCCCGGTCCCCGGCGAAGAGCCGCACCAGGGCGCCCACGGCGGGGATCACGCCCAGGGCGTGGCTGCAAAGCTTCGTGTCCGGCAGCCAGTTGTGCCGCCGCTGCTGCCACTGACACACCGCTTCAAAATAGGACGCGGGCCGGGACGTGTAGCCCCACATGCCCTCCGCCGCCCGCTTCTCCAAGGCGGCGATGATGGGCTGGGCCGTCTTGAAATCCATGTCGGCAATCCACAGGGGAATCACGTCGTCGGTGCCGAAATTCTTCACCCGCTCGTCATATTTGGCGGCATGATTCTCCGCCCGGCGGATTACCGTATCAAAATCATAGCGCATAAAAGGAACCTCCTTCGTATCTTTTCCTATGATATCACGGCGGCAACCGGAGTTCAACCGGGATTCGGGAACTTTTCCGGAAGACTATATCATGTGCCGGAAATATAATATAAACACAATATATTGCGATTGCTCCTTGACTTTCCCGACGGGACGGCGTATACTGGAAACTGGACGCGGAGCAAAGGAGGCTTGATCATGGACATCGGCGGCCTGCAAAAACTGACGCTGCTGGACTATCCGGGGAAGGTGGCCTGCGCGGTGTTTCTCTCCGGCTGCAATCTGCGCTGCCCCTTCTGCCACAACGCCTCCCTGGTCCTGCCGGCGCGGAACCCGCCGCCGGTCATGACGGACCGGGACCTGCTGGCGTTCCTGGAAACCCGGCGGGGCAAGCTGGACGGCGTCTGCGTCACAGGCGGCGAGCCTACCCTCCGCCCCGATTTGCCGGGGCTTCTGGGGGAGCTCAAAAGCCTGGGCTTCCTGGTGAAGCTGGACACCAACGGCTCCAGGCCGGAAACGCTGAAAGCCCTGGTCCGGGGTGGCCTGGCGGACTCTGTGGCCATGGACATCAAGAACAGCCCGGAAAAGTACCGGGAAACCTGCGGCGGAATTGACATTCTGGACCGGGTCCGGGAGAGTGTGGCGTTCCTGCTGGTGGGCGGCGTGGACTATGAGTTCCGCACCACGGTGGTAAAGCCCCTCCATCAGGCGGAGGACCTGGCGGCCATCGGAAGCTGGCTCCGGGGTGCGAACCGGTACTATTTGCAGCAGTTCGTGGACTCCGGCGACCTGGTGGGCCAGGGCCTGTCCGCCTATGATTCAAAAGAAATGGAGCGGCTTTTAAACGCCGTCCTGCCGTATATTCCCAACGCAAAGCTGCGCGGCGTATAAGATTCATGCACGGCGTGCCATTGCAGGGCACGGCCACTGGACGTGCTTTTTGCAGGCAGCTGCATCCTGGAACCAACTGCCCCACGGCACGTCGGGTCGCCGCGCCCTACAGTGTGGGTTTTGCGGTTGTCAGGGCACACAAGGCTGCGGAACATCATAGAAAGGAAGTCATTCCAATGTACAACGTTGTCAAACGGGACGGACGGGCCGTGGAGTTCAACATCACCCGCATCTCCAACGCCATCACCAGGGCCTTTGACGCCACGGGCATTCCCTATAATCCCGACGTCATCAACCTGCTGGCCTTGCAGGTCACCGCCGATTTCGCGCCGAAGGTCTCCGGGGACCGGATCGGCGTGGAGGACATCCAGGACAGCGTGGAGGCGGTGCTGCAGCGGGCGGGCTATGCGGAGGTGGCCAAGGCCTACATTCTCTACCGGAAGAACCGGGAGAAGCTGCGGCACATGAGCTCCACCATTCTCGACTACAAGGGCCTGGTGGACGGCTACCTGAACGTGGCCGACTGGCGGGTCAAGGAGAATTCCACCGTCACCTATTCGGTGGGCGGCCTGATTCTCTCCAACTCCGGGGCCATCACCGCCAACTACTGGCTCAGCGAGATCTATGACGAGGAGGTGGCCAGCGCCCACCGGGACGGGGACATCCACCTCCACGATCTCAGCATGCTGACGGGCTACTGCGCCGGCTGGAGTCTGAAGCAGCTGATCCAGGAGGGCCTGGGCGGCGTGTCCGGCAAGATCACCAGCGCGCCCGCCAAGCATTTGGCGACCTTGTGCAATCAGATGGTGAACTTTTTGGGCATTATGCAGAACGAGTGGGCCGGGGCCCAGGCCTTCTCCAGCTTTGACACCTATCTGGCGCCCTTTGTCAAAACGGACCGTTTGAGTTACACCGAGGTCAAGCACTGCATCGAGAGCTTCATCTACGGCGTCAACACCCCCAGCCGCTGGGGCACCCAGGCGCCCTTCTCCAATATCACCCTGGACTGGACCGTCCCGGCGGACCTGGCGGATCAGCCCTGCATCGTCGGCGGCAAGGCCCAGGACTTCACCTATGGCGACTGCAAGCAGGAGATGGACATGATCAACCGGGCCTTCATCGAGGTCATGCTGGAGGGCGACGCCGACGGCCGCGGCTTCCAGTATCCCATTCCCACCTATTCCATCACCCGGGACTTCGACTGGAGCGGGACGGAGAACAACCGCCTGCTCTTTGAGATGACCGCCAAATACGGCACGCCCTACTTCTCCAACTATATCAACAGCGACATGGCCCCCAGCGACGTTCGCAGCATGTGCTGCCGCCTGCGGCTGGATTTGAGGGAGCTCAGGAAGAAGAGCGGCGGCTACTTCGGCAGCGGCGAATCCACCGGCAGCGTCGGCGTGGTGACCATCAACCTGCCCAAGATCGCCTACCTGGCCGAGGACAAGGCCGATTTCTTCCGGCGGCTGGACAAGCTCATGGACATCGCCGCCCGGAGCCTGAAGATCAAGCGCACCACCATCACCAAATTCCTGGGCGAGGGCCTGTATCCCTACACCAAGCGGTACCTGGGCAGCTTTGACAATCACTTCTCCACCATCGGCCTTGTGGGCATGAACGAGGCGGGCCTCAACGCCAAGTGGCTGCGGCAGGACCTGACCCATCGGGAGACCCAGGACTTCGCTGTGGAGGTCCTGAACCACATGCGGGAGCGGCTGTCGGACTACCAGGAGCAGTACGGCGACCTCTACAACCTGGAGGCCACCCCGGCGGAGTCCACGGCCTACCGCCTAGCCAAGCACGACAAGGCCCGCTATCCCGACATCGTCACCGCCCACGAGGGGACCGCGCCCTACTATACCAACAGCAGCCACCTGCCTGTGGGCTATACCGAGGACGTGTTCGAGGCGCTGGACGTCCAGGACCGGCTCCAACCCCTCTACACCAGCGGCACCGTGTTCCACACCTTCCTGGGGGAGAAGCTGCCGGACTGGAAGGCCGCCGCGGCATTGGCGCGGAAAATTGCTGAAAATTACCAGCTGCCCTACTACACCATTTCGCCCACCTATTCCGTCTGCGCGGACCATGGCTATCTCTCTGGCGAGCAGTACACCTGCCCCGTCTGCGGCCGGAAGACCGAGGTCTACAGCCGCATCACCGGCTACTACCGGCCGGTGCAGAACTGGAACGACGGCAAGGCCCAGGAATTCCGGGACCGGAAGACCTACGCTGCCTGCGCCGCCCCCGGGACCATCCGCACCACGGCCAAGGTGGAAGAGACCCCGGCCCCGGTAAAGGCGGAGGGGGAACGGCTGCTGTTCGTCACCAAAACCTGTCCCAACTGCCGCGCCGTGAAGCCCCTGCTGGACAAGGCCGGCATCCCCTACACGGTCCTGGACGTGGAAGAACACGAGGACCTGGCCAGACAGCACCATCTCCATCAGGCCCCGACCCTGGTGGTCCTGGGAGAAAACGAAACCCGAACCTACGCCGGTACGGCGGAGATCCGGGGATACATCAAGCAATGGACCATGGACAAAAAGGCGCTTCTTTGCGATTGAAATTGCCCGCTTGAAAACGCGCCGTAGGGGCGGCCCTTGCGGCCGCCCGTGGTGCGCAGACGGGCGACCGCAAGGGTCGCCCCTACGGCAGGCATGAGGGATGGTATTTACCCATTCATCTTTCTCAGCTTCTCCAGAACCGCCTGGAAATAGTCCGGCAGGGGACAAGTCACGGTGACGGGCTGGCCGGTTCTGGGGTGGAGGAAGGTCAGCTCCCTTGCGTGGAGGCATTGGGTGTCCTGGCCCAGCTCCGGCTTTTTGTGGCCGTAGACCATGTCGCCCAGGATCGGATGATTCCGCCAGGCCAGGTGGACCCGGATCTGATGGGTCCGGCCGGTTTCCAATTTGCATTCCAGTCTTGTGTAGCCGGAGAATCGCTCCAGGACCTTCCAGTGGGTCACGGCGGGGCGGCTGTTCTTCTCGGTCACGGCCATCTTCTTCCGGTCCGTGGGATGGCGGCCGATGGGTGCGTCGATGACGCCGCTGTCCTCTTTGATGCCGCCCACCACGATGCATTCGTAGGTCCTGGCCAGGGTGTGGTCCTTCAATTGCGCCGCCAGGCTCTGGTGGGCGAAGTCGTTTTTCGCCACGATCAGAAGGCCCGAGGTGTCCTTGTCGATCCGGTGGACGATGCCGGGCCGCAGCTCGCCGTTGATACCGGAGAGGGAATCCCTGCAATGGTACATAAGCCCGTTGACCAGGGTGCCGGACCAGTGGCCGGCGGCGGGATGGACCACCAGGCCCTTGGGCTTGTTGAGGACGATCACGTCGGAATCCTCATAGACAATGTCCAGGGGGATGTCCTCCGGCAGAATCTCCGTCTCCCGGACCTCCGGCAGCTCCGCCTCCAGCACGTCTCCGGCCTGGAGCTTGTCGTTCTTTTTCAAAACCCGCCCGTTGCAGGTCACAAGACCGGCCTCCAGCAGCTTCTGGGCGGCGCTGCGGGAGAGCCCTTCGGCCAGCCGGGCCAGGGCCGCGTCGGCCCGTTCGCCGTCCCGGTCAGCCAGCAGGATCATGGGGCGTGTCCTCCTTGGGCTTTTTGTCGAAGAACAATGCGTAGATGACCAGCAGAATGGCCCCGCAGACCACGAAGCAGTCGGCCACGTTGAACACGGCGAAGCGCATGAACTCCACCTCGATCATGTCCACCACATAGCCGAACCGGATCCGGTCAATGAGATTGCCCACCGCGCCGCCTGCGATGGCCGCCAAGGCCCACAGGCCCACGGGATGGGTGATCCATTTCTTTTTTAAAACCACGATCAGCAGCACGAAGGCCGCCAGGGTCATGACCAGGAAGAACCACCGGCCCCCTTCCAGCATGGAAAAGGCCATGCCGCTGTTGTGAATGTTGGTCAGGTGGAACACGCCGGGCCAGACCGGCACCTTGCCGCCATAGGGAATATACGCCGTCACCAGGGTCTTGACCACCTGGTCCAGAACCACGGACAAGACCGCAAACACGGCCAGAATGCCATAGAGCATCAGAATCTCTCCAATCCATTTTGTATCCAGAATTTCTCAGCAAACCGTGAAATCGGGAGTTGTAGGTGTGTTGCTTTGGCGCGGGAGCGCCCAAGGCTTCCCCTTGAGGGGAAGCTGTCGCCCTCAAGGGCGACTGATGAGGTGTGTAGGAAAATGCTGCGTTTTGAAGGAGTTTCCGGCGAATTCGTAACCTTTTCCACCTCATCCGACCGCCCTTCGGGCGGCCACCTGGAGGTGAATTGCCCCGAAGGGGCAAGAGAGGCCGCCCTGGGGCGTCCCCTCAAGGGGAAGGCTTTGGCCTTCTGCAAACCGAAACTGCTCGACAAATCCCAATTATGATTATCGGTTTTAATAAGCATGTGGATTTTTATGAGAGGGTTCCGTCCTGCACTGTCATTGCGAGGAGCGAAGCGACGTGGCAATCCGCATCCCAAACGTTGCGATTTTCTGAGCGTTTCCGTGAAAACGACCCGTGTAAAGGGAAACGGATTGCCGCGCCAGTGTGCGCACTGGCTCGCAATGACAGCGTTTTTTGAACACTTGCAAGAAATTTGCTGTTGCTTACATAAACCGATAGTCATAATCCCAAATTTCCGGCTTGCTGACTTATGCCGGTAAACACAAAAAATTATACCACAATTTTGTTCCCGGGGCAATGGCCTTGGATGGACTGAAAATTTCCTGCTTGTAGAGTTACAATTGATGTGAGACCAAGGGTATAGAAAAAGGCGATTGAGTTCGTTAGAATAAAGCTACCACACCTCAAAACTAACGAAAGGTCTC
>CAMEIU010000111.1 GCA_945918815.1 uncultured Clostridia bacterium | reverse complement strand
CAGGCGTCGTTAAGCTGACCATTAGGGCCGGCGCGCCTCTGACGCCCCTGAGTCCCGACGCCTCGGGACAGCGGCAGAAGATCCCGGTGCGGCTGTTTCCGGCCTTTGCGGGAATGGCGGTTGGCGCGCCCCTTCTGCAGCTGGCGCAGATCCGGCAGAGCAGCGTCTCCGCGCTGATTTTCGCCCTTCCGGTTCTGATTTCCGCCTTTTCCTATCCTCTGGGCAACCGCAAGACCATGCAGCTCTGCGGTGACCGTCTGACAGCGCTGGAGCGGATGCTGGCCATGACTGTGGCAAGCACGCCCTTTTTCCTGGTGCTTGCCGGAGCGGCGCTGCTGCGAAGCGGCTGGCCCCCCGTAAGCCAAACGGCCCAGGCCGCAGTGGTGGCCATATGCGCCGGAACTTTGGCGACAAGTATGTTCTTCCGGGCCACGCAGCTGGTACGCGCATCGGCGTCCAAACTGGCTGTGGTCGAATCGACCCAGTGCGGCGAGGTGGTCTTTTCCCTGCTGGGCGGTGTGCTTCTGCTGCACGAGCCGCCGCCGGACGCTGCCGGTTATGTGGGCCTTGCGCTCATTACCGGCGGCATGGTTGTCAACAGTTTGCTCTCGGGCAAATGAAACATAAAATTCAAAGGAGGCACAACTTATGAACAATCAGCTGTTGGCCGTCGCCCGTGGGGACCGTCCCGCGGATCTGGTGGTCAAAAACGGTCAGATCGTCAATGTCTACACCGGCGAGATTTACGCCGGCGGCGTAGCCGTATGCGGCGATACCATCGCAGCGGTCGGCGATGTGGACTACTGTATCGGTGAAGGCACCCGAATCATCGACGCAGGCGGCAAGTATCTCACCCCCGGCTTCATTGACGGACACATCCACCCGGAAAGCTCCTCCCTGTCCATCCGCAACTTCGCCTCGGCCGTTCTGTCTCACGGCACATCGGTCATCATGACGGACCTGCACGAAATCGGCGTCGTCTCCGGTCTCGAGGGCATTGAGGCCGTGCTGGAAGAAGCCAAGGCCACAGATCTGCGCATCTATTTCATGGTTCCTTCCCACGTGCCCTTCTCCCCGAACCTGGAAACCAGCGGCGGCCGCTTCAATCCTGAGATCATCCGCAAGGCCCTGGCCCGGCCCGACGCCGTGGGCCTGTCCGAGTGCGTCGGCCCCTATCTGGTAGGCGGTTTCCCCGATCTCATGGAGTCCTGCACCGATGCCCTCTCCATGGGCAAGAGTCTCCAGGGCCATCTGCCCGAAATGTACGGTCCGGCTATGAACGCCTGCATTGCCGCCGGTGTTTCCACCGACCACGAATCCCACTGCGAAAAGGATGTTCTGGAGCGTCTGCGCAACGGCTGCCATCTCATGATGCGCGAAGGCTCCGCCGCCCGGAACATGCCGGCTCTTCTCAAGGCCGTGCTGGACAACCATCTCGACACCTCCATGGTCAGCATTGTCACCGACGACCTCCACACCTGCGATCTGGCCGAACGCGGCCACCTGGACGACTCCGTGCGGACCGCCATCCAGCTGGGCGCAGGCTTTGTGACAGCCATTCAGATGGTCACCCTGCACGCCGCGCGGGCCTTCGGCCTGGAGCGGGAAATCGGCGGCCTGGCGCCCGGACGCCGCGCCGACATCAACATCACCACGGGTCCCGAGGACTTCCGGGTGGAAAGCGTCATCGCCGGCGGCCGTCAGATCACGGAGAACGGCAAGCTGCTGGTCACCTATCCCGCCGCGGAGCATGCCCCGTGCCTGCTGAACACCATGCACTTCGTCAACCCCATCACCCCGGAGAGCTTCCAGATCAAAGCCCCCGCCGGTGCGAAGAAGGTCAAGGCCGTGGTCATGGACACGCTGCAGTTCATCCCCTTCACCACCCGCCGCGAGGTGGAGCTGGAGGTCAAGGACGGCGTCGTGCAGTGCGACACGGCGCAGGACGTGCTGTATATCGCGCAGGTTGAGCGTCACGGCAAGAACGGCAACATCGGCAAGGCGTTTATGGGCGGCTTCAAGATCAAGGGTGGCGCCATGGCTTCCTCCGTTGGCCACGACAACCACAATATCATTGTCATGGGCGACAACTTCGAGGACATGGCCCTGGCCACCAACCGCTGCGCTGAGCTGGGTGGCGGACAGGTCATTGTGCGGAACGGAACCGTTGCCGCGGAGGTTGCCTATCCCGTCTGCGGCCTGCTGAGCGATCTGCCCCTGGATGAGCTGTCCGCACAGAAGCGCCGGATGAACGAAGTGGCCTATGAAATGGGCACCCAGATTCCCATCCCCTTTATGTTCCTGTGCTTCATCTGCCTGGCTGCCATCCCCGACTACGCCGTGACCGACTGCGGCTTCATCGACGTTTTGCAGCAGAAGGTGATCGACCCCATCCTTGCGGTCGTAGAATAACCGAAATCCGTCATCCACCAAGAGAGAAAAAAGGAGAATCCCTATGAAGAAAGACTTCTTCAAGCTCGAAGAACGGGGCACAAACGTCCGGCGTGAAATCCTGGCCGGCGTGACCACGTTCCTCACCATGGCCTATGTGTTGGCCGTGCAGCCCGCCGCCATCGCCGGTTTCGGCCCCGATCCGTCCATCGTCGATATCAACGGCCTCGTCATCAGCAAATCCGCCCTTCTGGTCATGTGCGCGCTGGTCAGCGGCCTGATCACCCTGTTTATGGGCCTGTATGCCAACCTTCCCCTGGCTCTCTCCACCGCCATGGGCAGCAACTTCATCCTCGGCGGACTCGTCAACAGCGGCGTTGTCTCCTTCGGCTGGGCCATGGCGCTGCTGCTCTGCTCCGGTCTGATCTTCATCCTGATCACCGTGCTGGGCATCCGCAAAGTTGTCGTCAACATGCTCCCCAAGAATCTGAAGATCGCCATCGTCGTGGCTGTAGGCTTCTTCATCGCCTATCTGGGCTTCAAGAACACTGGCCTTGCCACCTTTAACGGCGGCCTTGCTCTGGGCGAATTCTCCCAGCCTGCCGTTCTGCTCGCCCTCATCGCCCTTGTGATCATGGGCGCGCTGACGGCCCTGAAGGTGCGCGGCGCCATTCTCATCGGCATCATCGCCGCCACCATCATCGGCATCCCCATGGGCGTGACCACGCTGCCCTCCAGCGTCGTCTCTCTGCCCGACGCCAGCGAGGTCGGCAACCTGGTTTTCAGCTATGATTTCAAGTCCATCCTCGCCGATATCCCCGGCGCGCTGGTCTGGATCTTCATCCTGTTTGTCAGCGACTTCTTTGCCACCTTCGGCGCGCTGCAGGCCGTCGGCGCACAGTGCGACATGCTCGATGAGAACGGCAACTTCCCGCAGATCGAGAAGCCCTTCCTGGTTGACGCCGTCGGCACCGTGGTCGGCTCCGCCACCGGCTGCACCACCATCTCCACCTTCATCGAATCCACCGTCGGCGTCGGTGTCGGCGGCCGCACGGGACTGACCGCCATCGTCTGCGGCCTGCTGTTCCTGGTGTGCATCTTCTTTGCTCCGCTGTTCCTGATGATCCCCTACGCGGCCTCCGGCGCGGCGCTGATCTTTGTCGGCTTCTCCATGCTCAGCTCCATCACCAAGCTGGACTTCTCCGACTTCCGCGACTGCTTCGGCCCGTTTGTGATGATCATGTTCGGCGCCTTCACCGGCGACATCGCTTCCGCCATCTGCCTCGGCACCCTGGCCGACGTGCTGGTCAAGGTCCTGACCGGCAAGGCAAAGCAGGTACATCCGGTGCTGTATGTGCTCTGCATCCCGCTGATCCTGTACTTCATTCTCTGATGCATCACCCTGACCAAAAAACTGGCTGCCCCATCGGGCAGCCAGTCTTTTTTGATTTTGGATTCACGCTTCCTGCCAGCCTTTGCAGACGTCGACCCAATCCGTGAAACGGGAGTAGGTCTCCAGCTCCGGGATGGTCAGCTCGATGGCGCTGTTACTGCTGCCGCAGGCGGGAAACACGGTCTCAAACCGTTTCAGGGATTCGTCCAGATAGACTGCCACGCCCTCTTTGACGGCGAAGGGACAGACGCCGCCCACGGCGTGTCCCACATATTCCGGCACGTCGTCGTGGGCCAGCATTTTGGCCTTGCAGCCAAAGCGGGCCTTGTATTTGCTGTTGTCCACCTTGGCGTCTCCGGCGGCCACAACCAGGATACAGCCATCCGGGGTCAGAAACGACAGGGTCTTGGCAATACGCTTTCCCTCCACGCCCAACGCCTGGGCCGCCAGCTCCACCGTCGCGCTGGAGACGTCCAGCTCCCGGATGCGGTTTTCCATTCCAAAACGGGCAAAATAAGCCCGAACCTTTTCAATTGACATGCAGTTCCCTCCAATGAAAAATCTCCCATGATTGTAGCACAGGAAAATGGGACTTGCAAGCTTCGTCAATTCCCTGTATAATCACAGACGGTAAAAAACCTATCCTTTGAGGCGGTTTTATGACAAAGACAAACGCGGTCCGCCTGATCGAGCAGGCCGGACTTCCCTGCCGCACGGCGGAATATGAATACGATGAAAGCGACCTGGGTGGCCTCCACGCGGCCCAAGCCGTCGGCATGCCGCCGGAGCAGGTGTTCAAAACCCTGGTGGTCCGTGGTGAAAAGCGGGGCGTGCTGGTGTTCTGCATTCCGGTCTGCTGTGCGCTGGACCTGAAAAAAGCCGCCAAGGCAGCCGGGGATAAAAAGGTGGAAATGGTCCACATGAAGGAGCTGCTGGGCCTGACCGGCTACATCCGCGGCGGGTGCAGTCCCATCGGCATGAAGAAATCCTATCCCACCTTTATCGACGAGACGGCGGAGCTGTTTGACGAAATCGCCGTCTCCGCCGGGATGCGGGGCCAGCAATTGATTCTCGGCCCCGATGATCTGATCCATTACGCGGACATGACCGTCTGCGATTTGACAGAATAGAAAGGAACAGTATGATTATGGAATTTGAATACCGCAACCACGGCACCTGCTCTCAGGCCGTCCAGTTTGAGATCGAGGACAACAAATTGAAGAATGTCTGCTTCATCGGCGGCTGCAACGGCAACCTGCAGGGCATCAGCAAGCTGGTGGAAGGCATGGACGTGGACGAGGTCATCCAGCGGGTCAAGGGAATCCACTGTGGCTACAAGGATACCTCCTGCCCCGACCAGCTGGCCCGCGCTCTGGAAGACGCCAAAAAGAAACTGGCGAAGTAAGATGGCACGGCAGACCAATATTTCTCTGCGCGGCGATGTGATTTACGCCGTCTATGTGCGCAATCATACGCCGGAAGGGACCTTCCAGGCCGTCATCCCCGATCTTGACCGGATCCAGGCGTTGGGAACCGACATCATCTGGTTCATGCCCATCCATCCCATCGGCGAAACAGGGAAAAAGGGCTCTCTGGGCTGTCCCTACGCCAACCGGGACTACCGCACGGTCAATCCCGCCTACGGCTCCATGGAGGACTTCCGGCATCTGGTGGACGAGATCCACGCCCGCGGCATGAAGTGCATCATTGACGTGGTCTACAATCACACCTCGCCGGATTCCACCCTGACAAAGGAACACCCGGAATTCTTCTACCGCAAGTCGGACGGCAGCATGGGCAACCATGTGGGCGACTGGAGCGACGTGGTGGATCTGGACTACAATTGCAAAGCGTTGTGGGACTATCAGATCGAATCCCTGGTCCAATGGGCGAAGATCGTGGACGGCTTCCGCTGCGACGTGGCCTCCTTTGTGCCCGTGGAATTCTGGCGTCAGGCCCGGGCGGCCGTGGAGCGGGTCCGGCCCGGCTGCATCTGGCTGGCGGAAACCGTTCACAGCGGCTTTGGCCTGCTCAGCCGGAAATCCGGCCTGTATTCCGCCAACGACTATGAGGTCTTCCAGGCCTTTGACATGGAGTACGATTACGACACCCGCGAGGTGTTCGACCGGTATCTGAAGGGCGAGATCGCCCTGTCCCACTACATCGACATGCTCAACTTCCAGGAGTGCGCCTACCCGGACAACTATATTAAAATGCGCTTCCTGGAGAACCACGACCAGCCGCGGATCTGCTCCTTTGTCAAGGATGAACTGGCTCTGACCAACTACACGGCGTTTCTCTTCTTCCTGAAAGGCACGACCCTGCTCTACGCCGGACAGGAATACCGGAACGACCACACGCCCAGCCTGTTTGAAAAAGACCTCATTCGGCGGGACCCGGTAAAGGACCTGACGCCGCTGCTGCAAACGCTGTATCGGATCAAGAAGCAGGTGCTGTCCTGCGAGGATTATTTCATGGGGCAGGCCGACGACGCCCATGACGTTGCGATTCTGGTGCGGGACGACAACCAAACCAAAAAGCTGGGCGTTTTCAGCCTCAAGGGTCAGGCTGCGGCCGTCAAAGTTCCGTTCCCGGATGGAGATTATGTCAACTGCATCGACGGCGCGGCGGTCTGCGTGAAAGACGGAATCCTTCGCTGCGACGGAAGGCCTTTGATTCTGACCGGCCCCTCCGGCGGGGATGCGCTGTGAGGCCAGCCATGAAAGCATACGCGATTTTTGATCTGGATGGGACCCTGGCCGATTCCATGGGCTTCTGGCGGCAGTTTGGACGGGAATATCTCGCCGGCTGTGGGATCGACAATCCGCCCACGGCCGTTCTGGACCAGACCAAGTCCATGACCGTCACCGAAGCCGCCGGGCTGTTTCTCCGCGCCTTCCATTTGCAGGGCTCCGCGGCGGACATTGCGGCGGAGATGAACGCCGTCATGGCGGAGCACTACCACCGTGACATTCCGTTGAAGCCCGGCGTCCGGGCCTACCTGGACCGGCTCCGGTTCAAGGGCGTCCGCATGGCCGTGGCCTCTGCCACAGACCGGCCCCTGGTGGAAGCCTGCCTCCGGCGGCTGGGCGTTCTTTCCTATTTCGAGTTTGTATGCTCCTGTGAGGAAGTGGGCGCGGGAAAGGAGCAGCCGGACGTGTTTCTCGAAGCGGCCCGGCGGCTTGGCGCCCCGCCCCGGGACATTGCGGTCTTCGAAGACTCCCTGGCCGCCGTCCGAACAGCCAAGGCGGCGGGCTTCCACACCATCGCCGTCTACGATCCATACAGCGAAGCGGAATGGCCTGCCCTTCGGGCCCTGGCCGACGAAGCCATTCCGGACTTGTCCCACGCAATCGTAGAAACCTTATGACGCCAAAAACCTCATTGCCGAAGCAATGAGGTTTTTGGTGCGAGTGGCGATACAGAACTTTTTGAAAAACCCAGTAATATCAACGGTT
>CAMEIU010000110.1 GCA_945918815.1 uncultured Clostridia bacterium | reverse complement strand
AGGCCAGGGACTCGTTATAGGTGAGAAATGCCAGGAAGGCGCCCAGGGTCATCTCCCCACGGACCGTCTCCACCACGCCCACCAGCAGGATGACCATGACCTGCAAACAGGTCAGGAAGGTTCCGGAGGCCCAGTAGACTGACAAGAGCTTGCCCAGCTTGATCCAGAGGCTCGAGAAGCGGTTGTTCTTCTCATTGAACCGGTCCACCTCGAACTTCTCCCGGCCAAAGGCCCGGACCACCCGGACGCCGGTCAGGTTCTCCTGGGCGCAGGTGGTCAAATCGCCCTCGGCCTCGTCGGCGGCCTGGAACCGGGACGAGATTTTATTGTAGAAGACGCCGGAGCTGAGGCCCACGATGGGCAGGAACGCCAGGGCCACCAGCGACAGCTTCACGTTCATGGAGAACATGATGCCCATGTAGAGGAGGATCAGGAACACCGTCCGCACCACCTCCGTCAACTGGTTGCACACGAAGCTGCGGATCACATCCACGTCGGAGGTGCAGCGTTGAATCATGTCGCCGGTGGAATGGGCCGTATGCCAGGCGAAACTCAGATGCTGAATGTGCCGGTACAGAGCGTCCCGGATCCCCTTGACGAAGCCTTCGGAGCCCTTGGACAGCCAGATTCGCTGGCCAAAGCTGCACACGCCACGCAGCACCGCCGTGACCATGACCGCCAGGGCGGCAATCCACAGGGCCTTCACCGGCTCAGTGCGCAGGACTTCCAGTTGGACAAATCGTGCCACGAAGGCCGGCAGCTCCGCCGCTTCCGAACCGAGCACTGAGTCCACCGTGATTTTGATGATCTGCGGCGTCAGAGCGTTGAACACCATGCTGAGACAGGCGCAGAGCAGCGCCGCGGCGAAACAGCCCAGGACCGGACGCAGATAGGTCATGACCAGCTCCGTCTTTTCCCGCCGCGACAGTTTGAATTGCGGTTCCATTTTGAATCCCCTCCTTTGATTTGGTCGAGCAAAAAATGCGCAAAAAAGCGCCCCTCTGAAACCAGAGGGGCGCGATATGCCAAATGAAGGGCCTAACAGCCCACTCCGGCGGCGCGCAAGAAGCCCTCTGGACGCACTTGTCCCTCAGACAAATTCCGAACCCGAATTGCATTGCAAAATACGATATTGGTCATGTTGCGCGCCTCCTTTCATTATTTTTTGGGTTTAATCCTTCGTCAGTATAGCCCTGTAGGTACAGTTTGTCAAGGAAAATTTTTATTTTACTTTTCCCGGCTGAAAATGAGAGAAAAATCTGTGATATAATAGTCGCGGCAGCCGGGAGAGCGTAGAATCTTCCGGCTGTTTCTTATAAAGCGGCGCACCCTTGCGACCCCTTTGAGGGGGGCACGCGGGTACTCAGTTGGTAGTCCCGCTGCCCCAGGGGCCGACTTTGCGTTTGTTGCCTTTTTCGTCAATATAGTAGGTGTTGTCCAGCTGGGCGACCAGGCTGGCTTTGACGGCGGCGACGTATTCCTTTCGCAGGGCCGCCTGCTCTGCCTTTTCTTCCTTCGTGAGGCCCTCGGTCTTGGACTTCCGGGCCAGGGCGTTGATTCGGTCGATTTTTGCTTGTTCCATGATACTCTCCTAGATATATTTTTGTAGCATAATGGAAATCCGATCCTTCTTGGTGCGGCCGCCCACCTGGGACAGGACCAGCTTGCCGAAGCCGCGGGCGGAGACTTTGTCCCCTTCCGCCAGGAGCTTATCCGGCTTGAGACAGGGCAAGTCGTTGAGGGACACCTTGCCGGTCTCGATCAGGGCCGCCGCCTTGCCCCGGGCCAGGTTGAATCCGGCGCCTACGACGCTGTCGAGCCGCAGAGAAGACACGGTGTCACGAATCTCCTTGACCTCCGCCTTCGGCGCCGCCAGGGCTTCCAACGGAATCTGCTCCACATGGAGCTTGGTCCGGCCTGCGCTGGTCAGGTTTTGCAGCAGGAAGGGCAGAATCTCTCGGGTGGTCAGGAAGTCGCAGGTCCCCACACCCACATAGATGTCCCCCACAGTCTCCCGCTTGACGCCCAGACCCATGAGGCTGCCCAGGAAATCCCGGTGGGTCAAAGGGTCCTTCTCAAAATAGGTCGCCCGGACGGCGGCCATGGGGCCTTCCTCCCCGGTGAGCCAGCTCTCGTCCAGATAGTCCGGCAGCCAGCAACAGACCTTCCGCTCGGCCCCTTCGCAGCCGCCGAAAAAGCGCAGCTCCAGGTCCGGCAGCAGGCGGCGGGTCAGGACCTGCTCTCTGGGCGAGAGGAAGCCGGTGACGCCGGGAATGTTCTTCCGCTCCGCTCCGGTCAGCCGGTCGTAGAGCTTGGCGAACAGGAGCCGGTCTTCGTCGTTTTCCGCCACGCGGGCGATTTGGGTCTGTTTGTCCATGACGGTCTCCTTTTCGATCAGGCAGGCGGATGATATCCGCCCCTACAGGGCATATCTTACCACATTTCAGAAAAAATGCAACCGTTCTTGTGCTGACTTCGGTTTTATAGTATACTAAAGTAAAATGGGGAGAAGGTGGTTTTGGATGAAGGTCTTGATTATCGGCGGCGGCGCCGGGGGGATGATGGCGGCTTTGACGGCGGCGGAGGATCCGGGGAACCAGGTCACGCTGCTGGAGCGGCAGAGCCGTGTGGGACGGAAGCTGCTGGCCACCGGCAACGGCCGGTGCAACCTCAGCAATCTCCACGCCTCTGCGGCACACTACCACGGCCGTGACCCCGGTTTTGTGGGGCCGGCGTTGGAGCGGTTCTCCGTGGACAATACTCTGGAATTCTTCCGCAGTCTGGGCCTTCTGACCGTGGCCGAGGATTCCGGCCGGGTCTATCCCTTCTCCGACCAGGCCAACAGCGTGGTGGACGTGCTGCGATTCGCTTTGGATCGGCGGGGTGTGACGGTCCGCTGCGGCTGTGAGATTCAATCCATCGGCAAAAAGGCCCGGGGCTTCACGGTAAAGACGGCGGAGGAAGCCTTCTACGCCGACAAAGTCATCGTGGCCTGCGGCGGCGCGGCGGGGGGTAAGCTGGGCGGCACGGATTTGGGCTACAAGCTGCTCCAATCCATGGGCCACCACCGGACGGAGCTGAAGCCGTCCCTGGTGCAATTGAAAACCGGCGGCGCCATCCGGTCCTTGAAGGGCGTGCGGGCCGACGCGGGGCTGACTCTGAAGCGGGACGGCAAAACCGTGGCCCGGACGGCGGGCGAGGTGCAGTTCACGGACTTCGGCGTCAGCGGACCGGCGGTGTTTGAGGTCTCCCGGGAAGCGGCCCAGGGCGGAGAGCAGGTTTTGTTACTGGATCTGCTGCGGCCCTGGACGGAGGAAGACGTGGCGGCGCTGCTCATGGAAAAACGGCAGGCCGCGCCGGAGCTGCCCTTGGAGGACTTTCTGACGGGCATGGTTCACAACCGGTTGGGCCGGGTGATTCTGACCGGCGGCGGGTACGATCTGTCCAGAACCGCAGGCTCCCTGACAGACCGGGAGCTGCAAACGATCAGCCATCTGATGAAATATTTCCCCCTGCCGGTGACCGGCGTACTGGGCTTCGATCAGGCCCAGGTGACGGCAGGCGGCATGCTGACGGCGGAGTTCCGCCCCGACACCATGGAAAGCCGCCTGTGCCCCGGGCTGTTTGCCTGCGGCGAGGTGCTGGACATCGACGGCGACTGCGGCGGCTACAACCTCCAATGGGCCTGGAGCTCCGGCAGAGTGGCGGGACGATTGGGAACATGGGCCGACACATAGGACCGGTTATTTGGGCGGCATATATGCCGCCCCTACAGAGGATATAGGATGGTACTCTATAGGGGACGCATATATGCGTCCCGCTGCAACAGATCAGTTTTGATTTTCAGGAGGCTTTCTATGCTTCGTATCCGTGATTTATCTTTATCGCCCGATGATTCCCTGAACCGGCTGGTACAGCTGGCGACGAAGCATCTGCGGATTCGGGAGAATGAGATTGTACAGCTGCACATCCGAAAGAAATCCATTGACGCCAGGAAAAAGCAGGACGTGCGGATTCTCTATACGGTGGACGTGGCTGTGAAGGAGAAAGAGGACAAGCTTCTCAAGCGGCTACGGGATCCAAAGATTGACATTGCAAAAGATTATGTCTACCAAGTACCAGTTCCGGCAGCGGTTCCAACGGAGCGGCCCGTGGTGGTGGGCTTCGGACCGGCGGGGATGTTCGCTGCCCTAGTGCTTGCTCTGGCGGGGCTGCGGCCCATCGTGCTGGAGCGCGGCCTGGACGCGATCCGCCGCCATGAGAAGGTGCAGGAATTCTGGAGCACCGGCCGTCTGGATCCCCAGTGCAACGTCCAGTTCGGCGAGGGCGGCGCAGGCACCTTCTCCGACGGCAAGCTGAACACCGGCACCAAGAACGAACGGTGCCGCTGGGTGCTGGAGCAGTTTTCCGACGCCGGGGCCGGGGGCGAAATCCTCTTCGACGCCAAACCCCACATCGGCACCGACGTTTTGATCGAAGTGGTGCAGAACCTCAGGGCCAAAATTCTGGACCTGGGCGGCGAGGTCCGGTTCGGGGCCAGAATGACCCGGCTCCAATCCGAAGGAGACCGGGTGACCGGGGTCCTGTATGAGCAGGACGGCCGGGAACAGGCCCTCCCCTGCTCCCAGGTGATTTTAGCCATCGGCCACAGCGCCAGGGACACCTTCCGGGCTCTTCTAGACCAGGGAATTCCCATGGAACCGAAGCCCTTTTCCATGGGCGTGCGCATCGAGCAGAAGCAGGCCGCCATCGATCAGGCCCAGTACGGGCCCTTCGCGGGCCATCCCAACCTGCCGCCGGCGGATTATAAATTGAACGTCCATCTGCCCGACGGCGGCTCGGCCTACACCTTCTGCATGTGCCCCGGCGGCCAGGTGGTGGCGGCGGCCTCGGAAGAGGGCCGGGTGGTGACCAACGGCATGAGCAACGCGGCCCGGGACGGGGAAAACGCCAACGCGGCCTTGCTGGTGACTCTCCAGCCGGAGGACTTCCCGGACCGGTCGGTCCTGGGCGGCATGATCTGGCAGCAGGAGATCGAGCGGCGGGCCTTTGAAACCGGCGGCGGGAACTACCACGCTCCGGCCCAGCTGGTGGGAGATTTCCTCCAACACCGGCCCAGCACGGTGCTGGGCCAGGTGCAGCCCACCTACCGGCCCGGCGTCACCCTTTGCGATCTGCACACGGTGCTGCCGCCGAAGATCACGTCGGTTTTGGAGCAGGCCCTTCCCCTTCTGGACCAGAAGCTCCATGGTTTTGCCGGTCCCGAAGCCGTGCTGACCGCCCCGGAAACCCGCAGCTCCTCCCCGGTGCGGATCCTCCGGGACGACGGGAAGCAGTCCCGACTGCGGGGCCTCTACCCCTGCGGTGAGGGGGCCGGTTACGCCGGTGGAATCATGTCGGCGGCGGTGGACGGTATGGTCTGCGCCGAGGCGTTGATTCGGCAAATCGGGTGATTCCGCTCTGTTTGTATCGATATGACAATATTTTAATTGACTTTTTATGAAAATTGACTATAGTAAAAGTAGTTTTTTTCAGTTTTTCTGTAAATTCTACCCGAGGGGGGCCAAAGTGGATTGGAAGCGGCTGGGCGTCCTGCTTGGGCTGCTGCTGTGCCTGTGCGGATGCGCCCACCGGCAGCTGACTGAGACCACCTTTTTTGCCATGGATACGGTCATCCGGCTCCAGGCCGACGGCTCCCAGGAGGACCTGGAACAGGCCCGGGCGGAGCTGGAGCGGCTGGACCGGCTGCTCTCCATTGAGGGAGCGGACAGCGAGATCGCCCGGGTGAACCGGGACGGCGGCGGCACAGTCTCCCAGGAGACGGCGGATTTATTGCAGCGGGCTTTGGACCTCTCCCGAGCCACGGGTGGGGCCTATGACTACACCATTGAGCCGGTGGTGGACCTGTGGGGCTGGTACGGCGGCGACCCGGCCGTGCCGGATCCGGAAGCCCTGGAGCAGGCCCTTTCCCTGGTGGATTATGAAGCCGTGACGTTGGACGGCGGGACGGTCTCCTTTGGAACGGACGGCATGGGCATGGACCTGGGCGGCATCGCCAAGGGCTATGCCGCCGGACGGGCCGCGGAAATTCTGAAGGAGGTGGGCGTCACGTCGGCCTGTTTGTCCCTGGGCGGCAACATCCGCGTCATGGGAACCAAGCCCGGCGGCAGCCATTGGACCATCGGCATCACGGATCCCCAGGACCCGGCCAATTATATTCTGACCCTCTCTGTTTCCGACTGCGCCGTGGTGACCTCCGGCGGTTACCACCGGTATTTCGAAGAAGACGGCCAACGCTGGCACCACATTCTGGACCCGGACACGGGCTATCCCGCCGGGAACGGCCTGGCCTCCGTGACCATTGTGGCTGAAGACGACACCCTGGCCGACGGGCTTTCCACGGCGTTGTTTGTCATGGGATTAGAGGACGCGGCAGACTTCTGGCAATCGGGAGCCTATGCGTTTGAAGCGGTGTTTATTTTGGAGGATGGGCGCGTTTTCGCGACCGAAGGACTGGAAGGACGGCTCGCCTGCGATACGGACATCACGATTTTGACGCGGTAAACCGCACATCGGGGATACGGATTGCCGGAAGGTGAATTGCCCCGCAAAGGAGCGTACGAATTGCCAGTCTGCGGACTGGTTCGCAATGACATGCAAGGAGGAAAGTCGGATGCGGGGCAAGAGAAGGCCACCCTGGGGTGCGCCAGTGTGCGCACTGGCTCGCAGTGACATGCGCTTTTGCCGCAGGGAACGAAAAAACCTCTCTAGGGGACGCATGCATGCGTCCCGCTGGAAGGCAGCTGTGTCTTTGTACCAACTGCCAAACGGGCGGCATATATGCCGCCCCTACAGAGGGGGCACGAGGGTACGCTGCGGGAGGGAAACATTTTGACAACCAAGCGATGGGTGCTGGTGTTTGGAATATTGGCGCTGATTTGCATCGGGCTGATTTTGTTTTTTTGGTTCTCGCCCAAGGGGCGGACCGTGACGGTGTCCCAGGATGGGGAGACGCTGTATGCCATCGACCTATCTCAGGTCCAGGAGCCTTATACGCTGACGGTGGAGTGGGACGGCGGGTATAACCGCATTCAGATCACCTCCGAAACCGTCTGGGTGGTGGAGGCGGACTGCGGCAATCAGGACTGCGTGCACCACGGGCCTCTGGCGGAAAACGGC
This sequence comes from uncultured Clostridia bacterium, assembly GCA_945918815.1. Taxonomy (GTDB): domain Bacteria; phylum Bacillota; class Clostridia; order Oscillospirales; family Oscillospiraceae; genus Avoscillospira. Next base: position 314 of record CAMEIU010000110.1, on the reverse strand, counting down.
ACACCCATCGTCTGTCTGCCCCTTCATCTGGTCATCCAGTGGAGTGTCCCATGAAGAAAACAAAACGGCTGACCCTTCTGGCGGTCTTGACCGCCGCCGCGCTTTGCGTCTTCGTATTGGAGGCGCAGCTGCCCCCCCTGACGCCGGTACCCGGCATCAAGTTGGGGCTTGCCAATATTTTCACCTTATTCGCCTTCTATGTGCTGGAAGCCAAGTCCGCGTTGGCTTTGCTGCTGGTGCGGGTGGTATTGGGGAGCCTCGTCACCGGACAGGTGTCTGCCATGGGTTATTCCCTCTGCGGCGGCCTTTTGAGC
>CAMEIU010000109.1 GCA_945918815.1 uncultured Clostridia bacterium | reverse complement strand
CCGCCGGGACGAATTCCTGGAGGTCATGGCGCGGATGATGGAGGAACGCAGCTACAGCATGATGATTCTCATGCTGACCGACGTATTGGTGGAAGGTTCCCATCTGCTGTACCTGGGCGACGAGGACATTTTCCATCAGGCCTTCGGCACCGAGCTGAAAGACCACGCCTGCTTCCTGCCCGGCGTCGTATCCCGGAAGAAGCAAGTGGTTCCCATGCTGACGGCTTTGTGGGGCTGATGGAACAACGTGATAGCCGCCCCTACAACCGTTTATCCGATCATCTGCAAAGCCGCTTCGGCTGCAAGGTCTACAAGCTGGCCCTGGATGGGGGTATGACCTGTCCCAACCGGGACGGAACCCTGGGAACCGGCGGGTGCATTTTCTGCGCCGGGGACGGCAGCGGGGCCTTTGCACAGTCGGGGACCACGGTGACGGAGCAAATCGAGCGGGCCAAGGCCAGGGTGGCCGGGAAGATCAAAAATGGCAGATATATCGCCTATTTTCAAAGCTTCACCAACACTTACGCCCCGGTTTCCTATCTGGAGCCCCTGTTCCGGGCGGCCATCGAACATCCCGACGTGGCGGTCTTATCCATTGCCACCCGGCCCGACTGCCTGCCGGAGGACGTGCTGGACCTGCTGGACAGGCTCAATCAGGAGAAACCCGTCTGGGTGGAGCTGGGCCTCCAGACCATCCACCCAGAGACCGCCCGTTACATGCACCGGGGCTACGAGCTGCCGGTCTATGAACGGGCGGTTTCGGATTTAAAGGCCCGGAACCTCGAGGCCATCACCCACGTGATTCTGGGCCTGCCGGGCGAGACAAGGGAGCAGATGCTGGAGACGGTCCGCTACGCGGGCCAGCGCACCGATGGGATCAAATTACAGCTGCTCCACGTGCTGAAGGGCACGGACCTGGCTTTGGACTACGAGGCCGGGAAATTCCGAACTCTGGAATTGGAGGAATACTGCGATTTGATTCTCGACTGCCTGCGGATCCTGCCGCCGGATGTGGTCATCCACCGGCTCACCGGAGACGGCGCCAAGAAGGACCTGATCGCGCCCCTATGGAGCGCGGACAAGAAGCGGGTTTTGAACACCCTGAACCGGAAAATGAAAGACGCCCACCTCCGCCAGGGAGAATGGGCGTAATTTGAAACGCATCCCCGTGCCCCCTTCGAGAGGGCTGGACGCCCGAAGGGCGGCCTGGGGGTTGTGGTAGATTTGCAATTGTACCGTTTGATCGGTAAAATTACTTATCGGCACAACCCCCAGTCAGCTTCGCTGACAGCCCCCTAAAGAGGGGGCACGAGGGATTTCTTTAATTTTCAGGACAGCAGGGCCCGGTCGTTGGCGAATTCCTGGCCGGAGACGGCTGTGAATTTTTCCAGCAGGTCTTCCACGGTCAGCTTCTTCTTTTCCTCGCCGGAAATGTCCAGAATCACGCGGCCGTTGTGCATCATGATCAGGCGGTTGCCGTGGGCAATGGCGTCGTGCATGTTATGGGTGACCATTAGGGTGGTCAGGCGGTTCCGGGCGACGATTTCGTCAGAGAGAGCCAGAACCTTGGCGGCGGTCTTGGGATCCAGGGCCGCAGTATGCTCGTCCAGGAGCAGCAGCTTGGGCTCCTGCAAGGAGGCCATCAGAAGGGTCACGGCCTGCCGCTGGCCGCCGGACAGGAGGCCCACCTTACTGGTCATGCGGTCCTCCAAACCCAGGTCCAGAGAGGCCAGCAGATCCCGGTACTGGGCCTTTTCCTTTTTGGTCACGCCCCAGGCCAGACCGCGGCGTTTTCCGCGGCGGGCGGCCAGAGCCAGGTTTTCATCAATGCCCATGGAGGCGGCGGTACCCATCATGGGATCCTGGAACACGCGACCCAGGAATTTGGCCCGCTTGTACTCGGGCATATTGGTCACATCCACACCATCGATGATGACCTTGCCGGAATCCGGCTTCCAGACGCCGGAAATGGCATTGAGCATGGTGCTCTTGCCCGCGCCGTTGCCGCCAATGACCGTGACAAAATCGCCGTCGTTGAGGGTCAGGCACAGGTCGTCCAACGCGGTCTTCGCATTGACCGTGCCCGGATTAAAGGTTTTATAGACGTGCTGCAGTTCAAGCATTGTCCTTCCCTCCCTTGACGCTGGGTTTGGTGAAATACTTGGTCTTCCAGTAGGGCACAGCCAGGAAGATGGCCACCACAACGGCGGAGAGCATCTTCAGCAGATCCGGGTCCAGGCCGGCCAGGATGACGGTCTGATAGACGATAAAATAGACGATACCGCCGAGGGCCACGCGAAGCAGCTTCAGAGCGAAGTTGCCGCGGAGCAGGCGGCCGAACAGGGCCTGTCCGATGATGACGGCAGCAAGGCCGATGACGATGGCGCCGCGGGCCATGTTCACATCGGCGAAGCCCTGGTACTGGGCCAGCAGCGCGCCGGACAGGGCCACGATCCCGTTGGAGATCACCAGGCCGAAGACCTTGTAGAAATTGGTGTTGATGCCCTGGGCCCGGGCCATATTCAGATTGTTGCCCGTGGCGCGGACGCCGCAGCCCATTTCGGTGCCGAAATACCAGTAAAGGAACGCAATCAGGACCACCACAAAGATCGCCACCACCAGGATGGTGTTCTTATAGAAGGGCACGTTGCGGATGTAGTTCAGGGATACCAGCACGTCATAGTTTCGGACAGACAGGGCCACATTGGCCTTGCCCATGATTTTCAGGTTGATGGAATACAGGGACAGCTGGGTGAGAATACCGGCGAGAATGGCCGGGATGCCCATGAAGGTGTGGAAAATGCCCGTGACCAGTCCGGCCAACATACCGGCCAGCACCGCTACAATCAAAGACACCGCCACACCGTGACCGGAGATCATCATCATGGCGCACACCGCGCCGCCGGTACACATGGAGCCGTCCACAGTCAGGTCCGCAATATCCAGGACCTTGTAAGTAATGTACACGCCAATGGCCATAATACCCCAGATCAGGCCCTGGGCAACGGCGCCAGGCATGGCGTTGAGAAAGGTCGTGAGACTCATTCCAAATCCTCCAGTAACGCCGGAAATCCGGGCAGGGCGACCCCTGTCCGGGTTTCCGAAAAAATTAGTTTCTTGTCAGAAATCAGCCTTCAACAGCGACATAGTCCTCGGGAATGGTCACACCCAGCTCATCGCAGATCACGGGATTGTACTTCTTGGTAAACTGGGGCGCGTAGGCCACGGGCATGGTGGAGATATCGGCCTCGCCGGTCAGGATCTGAGCGGCCATGACGCCGGTCTGATAGCCCAGGTCGTAGTAGCTGATGGACAGAGTGGCGACGCCGCAGCCGGCGCAGATGCCTTCTTCACCGGCGATGACAGGGATTCCGGCTGGACGGGCCACGCCGTCGAGAATATCGGCGGAGGAAGCCACGGTGTTATCGGTGGGCACATAGATGACGTCGGCAAAGGCGCAGGCAGCATTGGCCACAGCGGCCAGATCGTTGGAGTCAGAGAAGGAGTACAGCTCGGCAGTCAGGCCCTTGGCTTCCAGCTCGGCCTTGACCACGTCCACCTGGTACTGGGAGTTGGCTTCGGCGGAGCAATAAATCAAAGCCACGTTCTTGGCATCGGGGAACAGCTCCACCAGCATGTTGGCCTGCTCATCCAGAGGCGCCAGGTCGGAGGTGCCGGAGATGTTGCCGCCCACGGTGCCGTCAAAGCCGTCGATACCCAGGGCCACGCCGTACTCGGTGATGGAGGTGCCCAGAATGGGAATATCCATGGTGGCGGAAGCAGCGGCCTGCAGGGCGGCGGTGGCGTTGGCCAGGATCAGGTCCACATTCTTGGAAACAAAGCTGTTGACAATGGTAGAGCAGGTATTGGAGTCGCCGGCGGCGTTCTGCTCGTCAAAGGTCACCCGGTCGCCCAGGGCCTCGACCAGGGCGTCCTTGAAGCCCTGGGTGGCGGCGTCCAACGCGGGATGCTCCACCAGCTGGCAGATACCGACCACAAAGGCATCAGCAGCCTCAGCGGGTTCCTCGGCAGGCGCCTCAGCGGGCTCTTCCGCAGGCGTTTCGGCGGATTCGGCAGGGGCTTCCGCGGGGGTCTCCACAGGTTCAGATGCGGCGGGCTCCTGCGCAGTCTCAGTGCTGGCGCAGGCAACGAGGCCCAGAACCATCACGAGCGCCAGAAGCAGCGCAATTAACTTTTTCATAATCGTTCTCCTTTTTCCATCTTGTTTCAGCACAGTTCATGCTGGTTTCTCTATTGTATCCCTTTAAATAGGTGAAGTCAACCCGTTTCTTGTCACAATTTAAGGTTTATTTCTTTGTGAGATTTGTACAAAATCTACAGCATACTCTTTTTTCCGGCAGCGATTGACGGAGCAGTTTTTTTCTGGTATTCTTGATGCAATAAAGAAAAACCGGCTGGATGGAAGAGAGCAGATTGGGATTTGTCGAACTAATTGACAAATCCCCATTGCTCTGTCCGATGCCGGGATGGATGATTTTTAGGAGGAACCATTATGGGTCAATTGTTCAATCTGGATTCGCCTTTGATGCAGGGGCTCGGCAAGATGGGGGACCTGATCATTCTCAATCTGTTGGCGGTGGTCTGTTCCCTGCCCATTGTCACCCTGGGGGCATCGGCCGCAGCCCTGTACTATGCGGTGGAGGGTCTCCGGGAAGAGAAAGGACATCTGGTCGTGAGCTTTTTCCGCGCGTTTAAAACCAATTTCAAGCAGGCCACGGTGCAGTGGCTGATTCTGCTGGTGTTGGGCGTTGTGCTGGGGGTCTCGCTCGTATTCTATTTGCAGTTCGAGATGTCCATGGGCGGCTTGCTTCTGGGGCTTGTGATTCTGCTGGCCGTGGCCTGGTGCATGACCGCCAGCTGGACCTTTCCTTTGCAGGCCAAGTTTTCCAACACCATTTCCGGCACCCTGCGCAATGCGCTGCTGTGCGCCCTGGCCTATCTGCCCCGGTCTCTGGTGATGGCCGTGCTGAATCTGCTCCCCATCGCCCTGTTTATGTTTTTCCCCTACTGGTTCTTCCGTCTCGGAATTCTCTGGATCTTCATCTGGTATGCCCTGGCGGCCTTCTTGATTTTGAAGCTGCTGAAAAAGCCCTATGCCGTGCTGATGAAAACGTCCCAGGATGGAGAAGCCCCGGAACAATAAAAATATGCAGCAAAAAGGCGCGTCTGAAAACGCGCCTTTTTGTTATCCCATCAGAGCAAAAAGCCCAGGTTCAGCGGATCGTCGTCCCGGAGCAGCCACTGGCTGAAGCCGGTCAGATACGCGCTGCCGGTGATATGGGGAATCACGCCTTGATAGGGACCCACCTGCGCCTCCCGTACGGCCTCACCCCGGAACAGGGAGCCGGTGATGCTCTCGTACCGGAAGGTCTCATGAAGGCCCAGCTCCCCTTTCGCCACCAGGGCTGCCAGCTTTGCGCTGGTGCCGGTGCCGCAGGGAGAACGGTCCACCTGGGCGTCGCCGAACACCACGCAGTTGCGCATGTCGGCATTGTCCGAGGCGTGATGACTGTAGAACTCCACCAGGTCCACAGAGCGGATATCCAGCGTGGGATGGGAGACGGAGACAGACGCGTTGATCTTCTCCAGCATCTCCATACCGGTCTGGGACAGCTCCCCGGCGTGGGGCAGGTCCAGCGGAATCCCCAGCCGGTCGGCGTCCACAAGGGCGAAGAAGGAGCCGCCGAAGGAGACGTCGAAGGGGACGGTTCTGCCGTCGTTCAGGGTGACGGACTGATTTTCCAGATACAAAAACGCGGGAACATTTTCAATGGTGACTTCTTTCGCGATGCCGTTCTCCACCTTGACCTTGGCTTGAATCAAACCGGATGGCGTATCCAGGGTCACATGGGTGAAGGGCTCCTCGACCTTGACCATGCCGGTGTCCACGGCCATGGAGCAGACGCCGATACTGCCGTGGCCGCACATGTTCAGGCAGCCGCCGCAGTCGAGAAAGATGACGCCGAAGTCGGCCTCGGGGTGAACCGGTTCGGTCAGAAGGGCGCCGAACATGTTCCGGTGGCCCCGCGGCTCCTGCATCAGGGCTGTGCGGAGATGGTCCCAGTGGGCCATGAGGTCGTGCTTTTTCTCCATCATGGTCGCGCCGGACAGGGTTGGAAAGCCGTCATAAATAATGCGGGTGGGCTCACCCATGGTGTGGGATTCGATGGTCTTGATCCGATAGTTGTAATCCGGTTCCTTCGGTTGAAATCCCATGGTTCTTTTTCTCCTTCCATCATTCCCTCAAGAAAGCAGCTGCAGGAAGGGTTCCTGCAGCTGCTGCTTGGTTTGCTGCGTCCGGAGCTACGATTTATACGTTATGCCGGTATTCGTAGGGCAGCACCTTGGTCTGATTGAAGCTGGGGCAGTCGCGGACCCATTCCAGGGACTCCTTGACGATGGCCGTCTGCATGGCGACGTTGTTGGGCTCGCCGGCGTTGGAGCCGATGGGCACATGGGGCGCGGTGATGCGGGGTGCGCCCTGCTGGCGGGCGATGGGGGGCAGCGCGGCGATGACGCAGCAGCTCATACCCTCAGCCTCGCAGCAGCGGGTGACGATGGTGGCGGAGCGATGGCAGGTGCCGCAGCCGCCGGTGCACAGGACGATGTCCACGCCCTGGGCCTTCAGCTTCCGGGCGATTTCGGGGCCGGTCTCGTTGGTGAATTTCTCCACGTTGCCGCCGCCGCCCATGAAGGTGTAGGTCTCGTCGCTGAGGGAGCCGATGAAGCCCTCGGCCACCAGCTCATGGAGCCGGTCGATGGGGAACATGGCGTTGACGTCCTTGTTGATATCGGAGTTGTCGAAGCCGCCGTGGGTGACCATCAGCTCGGAGGAGGGGGTGTTGAACTCGATGGTACGATAGGAGAAGTCACCGGAGGTATTGAAGGGCGTCTGGCTCTTCTTATGGATGCCGCCGGCGGTGATAAAAGCGACCTTGCACTCGCTCAGGGGCTTTTTCAGCTCGGTAAATACGGGCTTTGGGGTGATGGGGACAAAAATCTCTGACTGCATTCCTGCAACCGTCGTTAACTTCATAGTCTGACCTCCTTATAGTGTGAACCGTTGGGTTCGGAGCGCGTGGTTATATGGACCGGACGGGAATCTCGCGCTTCCCGACGACCTTCATACAGCTGAAATAGAATTCCGCATTCTGTCCCTCCCGGAGGGTTACGGGGGTGAACACCCACCGGCGGGGAACGGCGACGGTGCCGAGGCCGTTCATGATTTCCAGCTTCACCGCCGTGTCGTTGACCTCAATGAGGGTCCCGCCCAGCAGGCAGGGCGACAGGGGTTCCCGCGGATCCATGGCCGAACAATCGTAATCGTAGGGCATCTCATTGACCTGCAGGTAGCTGAAGTAGAACTGCATCTCATGGCCCGGCTCCAGGGCGATTTCGTCCACCACCAGACGCCGGGGCACCGTGATGACGCCCAGCCGGCCGTGGAGATGGACCTTCACCTGGCCGTCCTCCACGGACTTGACCAGACCGCCCATCAGAACGGGATTGATCGCGTAATCCATCAATGAAGCGTACCGTTGTCGAGAAGCTCCGTCTTGGGCAGACCCAGC
>CAMEIU010000108.1 GCA_945918815.1 uncultured Clostridia bacterium | reverse complement strand
CCGTCTCCGGCCAGCTCAACGGCGAGACCTTCACCATGGCCTTCCGCAACATCTATACCTTCGGTCCCACCTTCCGGGCGGAAAACTCCAACACCACCCGCCACGCTGCCGAGTTCTGGATGATCGAGCCGGAGATTGCCTTCGCCGACCTGGAGGACGACATGCATCTGGCCGAGGACATGATCAAATATATCATCGCCTATGTGCTGGAGAATGCCCCCGAGGAAATGGCCTTCTTCAACCAGTTCGTGGACAAGGGCCTGCTGGAGCGGCTCAACCACGTCATGACCTCCGACTTCGGCCACATCACCTATACCGACGCTGTGAAGATCCTCGAGGAGCACAACGACCAGTTCGAGTATCCGGTCCACTGGGGCAGCGATTTGCAGACCGAGCATGAGCGGTATCTGACCGAAGTGGTGTTCCAGCGGCCTGTGTTCGTCACCGACTATCCCAAGGAGATCAAGGCCTTCTATATGAAGCTGAACCCCGACGGCAAGACCGTGGCGGCCATGGACTGCCTGGTGCCCGGCATCGGCGAGATCATCGGCGGCAGCCAGCGTGAGGACGATTACGACGCCCTGCTGGCCCGGATGAACGAGCTGGGCTTGAAGCCCGAGGACTACGGCTTCTATCTGGACCTGAGAAAGTACGGCTCTGCCCGCCACTCCGGCTTCGGCCTGGGCTTCGAGCGCTGCGTCATGTACCTCACCGGTATGGGTAACATCCGCGACGTGCTGCCCTTCCCCAGAACCGTCAACAACTGCGAGCTGTAAATGGAATCACAACCCGCCCGAACGCCAAAGGTTCAGGCGGGTTCTTTTTTGAGGGAGACAAATTGGGGTTTGACGATGTGTTGCACTGGCGCGGGAGTGCCCCCCTTCCCCTTGAGGGGACGCCCCAGGGCCGCCTCTCTTGCCTCTTCGGGGCAATTCACCTTCAGGTGGCACGGCGAAGCCGTGACATATGAGGTGGAAAAGGGTTGCGGATTCGCCGGTAGCTCCTGCAAAACGACACATTCTCCTGCACACCTCATCAGTCGCCCTTGAGGGCGACAGCTTCCCCTCAAGGGGAAGCCTTTGGCGTTGCCGCGCCAGTGCGGCAAATCCCAATTGATCGTTCTCTTTTTTGAGAAAGCATCCGTATGGTGGAGGCCATACGGATGCTGTTTTTTTGTTAATTGCCGAAGCCGAAGGGATCGGGGTACTGGTAGTAGCCGTAGCCGTCGCCATAGCCTTCGCTGGGATTGGTTTGCTGCTCCTGGGTGATGGTCTCATTGGGATCCGGGACTTCCTTGGGCCGTTCGTCCAGGGTGACGGTCAGGTCAATTTCCGCGCCGGCGCGGTAGACTTTCGCGGTCACCGTATCACCGGCTTTGACCTTCCGCAGCTGGGACAGGAGATCCGTGGTATCGGACACGTCTACACCGTTGAACTGGAAGACGATGTCGCCCACCTGCATTCCGGCCTTCTCGGCGCAGCTGCCTTCATTGATGGACTCAATGCGGGGACCGACGGGCAGGCTGTAATAGCTGGCAGTCTCAGAGTCCAGGGTCCGAACCGTGACGCCCAGATAGGCCACGCCGCGGACATAGCCGTACTCGGCCAGGTCATAGGCCACCTTCAGCACATCGTTGATGGGAATGGCAAAGCCCAGGCCCTCGATGGTGGTGCCGGTGGAGGTGGAGCCGGAATACTTGGCGGTGGTGACGCCGATGACGTTGCCGTCCATGTCGAACAGGGGGCCGCCGGAGTTGCCGGAGTTGATGGCCGCGTTGGTCTGAATCATGTTCTGCGGATTGCCGTCGGTGTTGACCTCCCGGTTCAGGGCGGAGACGATGCCGTTGGTCATGGTAAAGGTCAGCTCGCCCAACGGGTTGCCGATGGCGATGACCTCCTCGCCAACCTTCAGGGTGTCGGAGTCGCCCACGGTGACGGCGGGCAGGCCCTCGGCGTCGATCTTCAGCACCGCCACATCGTAGTTGCTGTCAGAGCCCACCAGCTCGGCCTCATAGGTCTCGCCGCTGTAGGTGACCACTTTGATGGTATCGGCGCCGTCCACCACATGGCAGTTGGTGATGACATAGCCGTCCTCGGAGAGGATAAAGCCGGAACCGGAGCTGGCGGCCACGGCCTCCTGGCCAAAGATGTTGGTGGTGGTCTCGGTGTTGATGCCCACCACAGAGTTGACGGTCATTTCATAGACTTGGGATGCGGACAGGGACTTGCCGGTGTCGTTGCTGTTCAGCTGGCTGGGCAGATCATGCTTGACAACTTCAAAGGGCGCTTTTTCCTCCTCCACTTCCGCCAGGGTCTCCTGGACCGCTTCATCTCCGCCGCCGCGGATGTTGGAAACGGCGTAGGTCAGGGCAGAGCCGCCCACGCTGCCAATGATGGCGACCACCAGGACCAGGGCGACGATCTTCCAGGTGACACCGCCCTGCTTCTTGGCCTTCTTAGGCTTTTCCGGCTGGGGATTGCCATGGGGCTGCGGATTAAAATTGGGATCGAAATAATAGTTGGAGTTATTATGGACTGCCGAAGCCTCGCTGTCGTCCGGCTCGCAGCTGAAATTCATCGTATTGTTTTCATCCATGGTGGATCACTCCTTGGTTGATTTTATGGTCTTATCCTATCGCGGATTTGTGAAAAAAATATGACAAGGAAGCAAACGAAATTTTAACAATTATTTTTTTAGGATTCTGGGCCAATACGGTTGGACAAATTGGGATTTGGCGATCAGGTGTAAGATCCTTGTGCCCCCTCTGAGGGGGCACAAGGGCCAATACAACAACCAGACAAACCCCAATTTTCCAATCATTCGTAGTATTCCCTTGTCCCTCATACCATATCACAATTGTTTTCCAGGGGCAAGTAGGAATTTTTCTCTTTTCTTTTTGCAAGATTATATAAAATGAAATTCATTTTTGCTTTGAATTTAGACTATTGAGAGAAATTTTTAGAAAATTATGAATGTTCAAGAATTTTAGTTGCATTTCTGATGCTTCAATGATAGAATAGTGCAAAACAACAGGAGGCGCGCTATGATTACACCTTATACCCAAGAATATATGCAGCGGCTGAAAGGGCTGATGGAAAAGCCCTATACGCTCAAATCCCGGGACCGGGACGACATCAGCATCAAGCGCGGCCTGCGAAATGCCGACGGCACCGGCGTGCTCATCGGCGTCACCAACATCGGCAGCGTCCAGGGCTACTACATGGAGGACGGCGAGCGGGTCCCCATGCCCGGCAAGCTGTACTATCGCGGCATCAGCCTGGAGGACATTGTGGAATCCCACCGGAAGAACGGCACCTTTGGCTTTACGGAGGTGGTGTTCCTGCTGCTGGTGGGCCGTCTGCCCACCGAAAGCCAGCTGAAGGAATTTGAGGCCATGCTGGCGGAAGCGCGGTCGCTGCCCAGCGGCTTTGTGGAGGACATGATTCTCCGCGCGCCCAGCCAGGACATCATGAACAAGCTGGCCCGCAGCGTCCTGGCCCTGTATTCCTACGATTCTCAACCCAATGATCTGTCGCCGGAGAATCTGATCCGGCAATCCATTGAGCTGGTGGCCCGGTTCCCGACGATTGTGGCCAACGCCTACGCCACCAAGCGCCACTACTATGACAAGGACTCCCTCTATATCCACAACTCCAACCCGGCGCTCAGCGTGGCGGAGGATTTCCTGCGGATGCTGCGCAAGGACAACAGCTTCACCGACGAGGAAGCCCATCTGCTGGACCTGATGCTGATGATCCACGCCGAACACGGCGGCGGCAACAACTCCACCTATGTCTGCCGCGCCATGTCCTCCTCCCACACCGACACGTACAGTGCCATTGCCGGGGCCGTCGGTTCTCTGAAGGGTCCCCTCCACGGCGGCGCCAACGCCAAGGTCATGGAGATGTTCCGAAATGTGCAGGAGCATGTCAAAGACCACGAGGACGAGGACGAGATCTCTGCCTATCTCTCCCAGATTTTGCAGGGCAAGGCCGGCGACGGCTCAGGAAAAATCTACGGCTTGGGTCACGCGGTCTACACCATGTCCGATCCCCGGTGCGAGCTTTTGAAGAAATACTCCATGGAGGTAGCCAGGAAGTCCGGCCATATGGACGATCTGGCCCTGATGATGCGCATTGAAAAGTGCGGCATTCCCCTGATCATGCAGGCAAAAAACCTGGACATTCCCATCTGCGCCAACGTGGATATGTACTCCGGTCTGATTTACAGCTTCCTGAACATTCCCCCGGAGCTGTTCACGCCTCTGTTCGCCATCGCCCGGGTTTCCGGCTGGTGCGCCCACCGCATGGAAGAGCTGCTGACCTGCAACCGGATCCACCGTCCCGCCTACCGCGCCTCGAAGCTGCGGGTGCCGTATACGGAGATGAAGGACCGGAAATAACTGCACGACCGAACAATACCGTAGGGGCGTCCGCAAGGGTCGCTCCTACGGTATAAATTTATGATCTCTGATTGTCAATTTGCGCTTTTCTGTTATATAATAGCACCAGAATAGAAGGGGGGAGCTCTATGGATCTTGATTCTCCGGTCACCCAATTGGCGGGGATCGGGCCGAGCCGGGCCAAGCAGCTGCAGGGGCTGGGCATTGAGACGCTCTATGACCTGATCGCTTATTTTCCGAGGACCTACGAGGACCGGACCCATGTGGTCCCGATTCACCAGTTGGAGACGGAGCAGCCCGCCTGCTTCCGGGCCTGGGTTATCCGGGAGCCGCGGACCTCCCATATCCGCAAGGGGCTCAGCCTGACCAAGCTGACCGTGGCCGACAACACCGGCCGGCTGAATCTGACCTATTTCAATCAGCCCTATGTGGCAGAGCAGCTCCATTATGGAGAGGAATACTTTTTTTACGGGACTGTGGTGGGAGATTTCGCCGGATACCAGATGCAGAATCCCACCTATGAATCCGTCGCCAAGCCCGGCGTTGCCACCCGGCGGATCATGCCAATCTATGCCTTGACGGCGGGCATCTCCAACAAGCTGCTGTCGCGGTGCATTCAGCAGGCTTTGGACGCCTGTTTTCAGGATCTGCCGGAGCTGCTGCCTGCATCGGTGCGAAGCCGCCATGATCTTTGCAGGGCCCAGGAAGCCTATGTCTCCATCCACGCGCCGGAGAGCTTTGAGGCCCTGGACCGGGCCAGGAAGCGGCTGGTGTTTGAAGAATTCTTCATTTTCTCCGCCGGGTTGCAGCTCATGCGGAACCGCCGGCGGGTGCAGCACACCGCACCCTATGACATGCTGGACCTGACGGATTTCTACGCTGCCCTGCCCTTCCAATTGACCGGCGCCCAACGGCGGGCCATTCAGGAGATCACAGCCGATTTACAGCGGGGCGTGCCCATGAACCGGCTGCTCCAGGGCGACGTGGGCAGCGGCAAGACCATGGTGGCTGCCGCCGCCTGCTATCTGGCCGCCCAAAACCGACGGCAGGCCGCCTTTATGGCTCCCACGGAAATTCTGGCGGAGCAGCACTTTCAGTCCCTCTCTCCCCTGCTGGAACAGTTCGGAATCACCGCCGCCCTGCTGACCGGCTCCCTGCCGCAATCTAAAAAACGCAGGGTCAAGGCCGGACTGGCCGATGGCTCCGTTCAGCTGGTTCTGGGCACCCATGCCCTATTGACCGCCGACGTACATTTTCAAGATCTGAACCTGGTCATTGCCGACGAGCAGCACCGCTTCGGCGTGGCCCAGCGGGCGGCTTTGTCGGAAAAGGGCCGCTGCCCCCATCTGCTGGTCATGTCCGCCACACCCATTCCCCGCACCCTGGCTCTGATGGTCTACGGTGATCTGGATGTGTCGGTCCTGGACGAGCTGCCGCCGGGGCGGCAGACCATCGACACCTTTCTGGTGGGCGAGTCCATGCGGCCCCGGATCAACGCCTTCATCCGCAAGCACGCCGAGGCAGGCAATCAGGTCTATGTGGTCTGCCCGGCGGTGGAGGAAAGCGACCTGGACAGTCTCAAATCCGCCGAGGTCTGGGCCGAGACCTTGCAGCGGACGGTGTTCCCGGACCTTCGTGTGGGCCTGCTTCACGGCAAGCTCAAGGGGGCAGACAAGGACCGAGTCATGGCCGCCTTCGCCAGCCATGAACTGGATATTCTGGTGGCAACCACGGTCATTGAAGTGGGCGTGGACGTGCCCAATGCAACCTTGATGGTCATTGAAAACGCTGACCGGTTCGGCCTGAGCCAGCTCCATCAGCTCCGGGGCCGGGTGGGCCGCGGCAAGGACAAGAGCTACTGCGTGCTGTTCACCTCCAACAAAAACCCGGAAACCTTGGCCCGCCTGAAAGCCCTCTGCGGCACCAACGACGGCTTTCAGATCGCCGAGCAGGATCTGGCCCTCCGGGGCCCGGGTGACTTCTTCGGCAGCCGCCAGCACGGCCTGCCCCAGTTCAAGGCCGCCAGCCTGACCTTGGACATGACGGTTTTAAAGGAGGCCCAGGAAGAGGCGGAAGCGGTATTGTCTGACCCGGATTTTATCCATGATCCGGTATTTCCGGCCTTGCAAAAGCGGATTCAGGCGCTATTTTCCAAAGAAATGAATATTTTCAATTAAAAATCCCTCGTGCCCTGGGCGGGCGGCTGGTAGCCGCCCCTACGGAGACACGAGGGTTGATTCTTATTCGGGAACCATGCGCACGGGCGGATTATCGATATATCAAAACCACATGACAGCAAATTGGAATTATGACTATCGGCATGAATCAGCAGTATCCAATTTTCTGAAAGTGTTTTCCCTTCCATGTCATTGCTATGAAAAAGCAGAAAGCCCACTGTAGGGCGCGGCGACCCGACGCGCCGTTTGGCAGCTGGTTCCGTGACGCAGTACCTACAGGCGGCACGTCCAGTGGCCGTGCCCTACACGCAGCAATGACAGTGTGGGATAGAGCCCCATCAAAAAATGCGCGTGCTTACATCAGAATTCCCGTTTGATGGGCTTGAAGCGCGCAGAAAACCGGCGCTGCCGAGGCAGCGCCGGTCTGTTATTCGGTTTTATCTTAATCGATCAAAGATTAATCATAAACCAGCAGGGCGATCATGTCGTCGTCGATGTTGTCAGCGTTGTACCACTGAGCACCGGTGTCGACATCTTCCACGGCCTCGCCGATGGCAGCCTTGTAAGCCATCTCAACAGCCTTGTAGCCGATCTGGTAGGGATCCTGGGTTACGGAGCCATAGAACCAGCCCTGACGGACAGCGTTCTTCTGGGCGGAGCCAGCGTCGAAACCAGCAACGATCAGGTCCTCGTACTTGCCGCCGTCGGCCAGATCTTCGCCGTCGGAAACAGCAGCCAGGAAGCCAGTGACAGCGCCTTCGTTGGAGCAGAAGACAGCGACCAGACCGTCGGTGGACAGCAGGGAGTTGGCAGCGGTCTGCACAGCAGTGGCCTCAGTGGTGGCGGAGATCTCCACACGGATGATGATGGCGGGGTTCTCAACCTTCTTCTCCCACAGGGTGTGGCCTTCGACGGAGACCAGACCGGGCTGATAGGACTCGGCGATCTCAGTCATCTTGTTGACGAAGCCGGTGGTACGGCCGGTCACGGAAGCGGAGACAGCGTCCTGAGACAGGCAGCCGATGACGATGGGGGCATCGGGAGTGGCGTTCTGCATGGCAGCAACCAGGTCAGCGTTCTCGCCGAATTTCTCAGCGGCCAGAGCAGCAGCGGCCTCGTTGTTGGTGGCGGCGGTAGCCTTGACAGCG
>CAMEIU010000107.1 GCA_945918815.1 uncultured Clostridia bacterium | reverse complement strand
GGATGCAGCTGCCTGCATGCGGCACGTCCAGTGGCCGTGCCCTACAAAAAACAGTCCATCAACAACTCCCAATTTCCCGTGCCGGATCCTTCTCTATGGCTGATTCTACCACGGTCCTTCTGCAAAATCCTGTGGATTTGCGGCGGCGGTTTTGAGGAAACGTCCAATTTTCCACAAGAAAAACTGTAGATTTTGCTGAAAATTTGGTTTGCTTTTTCCATGGGCCTGCTGTATACTGGGAACGCAGAAAATATGTGAGTGGGAAGTAATCTTATGTCAACCTTATTGTCGATTTCCATTGCAACCTTGGCGGGTCTGCTTATGACCCGTGTCATCAAGCCCCTGAAGCTGCCTGCGGTCACGGCTTACCTGATCGCCGGCGTCCTCATCGGCCCCTATTGCCTGGGCGCCCTGCACATTGACGGCCTGGGCTTCACCTCTTCGGAGGCCGTGGAGAGCCTGTCTTTGATCTCCGAGGTGGCCCTGGGCTTCATCGCCTTCTCCATCGGCAACGAGTTCCGCCTCAACGACCTCAAGCACACCGGCAGGCAGGCCGCCGTCATCGGCGTGATCCAGGCCGTGGTCGCCACTCTGCTGGTGGATGTGGCCCTGGTGGTCCTCCATTTCCTCATGCCCGATAAAATCACCGTGGCCCAGGCCATCACCCTGGGCGCCATCGCCACGGCCACCGCTCCCGCCGCCACACTGATGGTGGTCCGGCAGTACAAGGCCAAGGGCCCCCTGACCAGCCTGCTGCTGCCCATCGTGGCCCTGGACGACGCCGTGGGCCTGGTGGTCTTCGCCGTGTCCTTCGGCATCGCCCGGACCCTGACCAACGGCGTCGTGGATCTGGTGTCCATTCTGGTCAATCCCCTGGTGGAGATCCTGGCCTCCCTGGCCCTGGGCTCCATCCTGGGCTGGCTCCTGACCCAGCTGGAAAAGCTGTTCAACTCCAACACCAACCGTCTGAATCTGACCATCGCCTTCGTGTTCCTGACGGCCTCCCTGGCCATGCTGGAGTTCCACATCGGCCCCGTCACCGTGGGCTTCTCGTCCCTTCTGGTCTGCATGATGCTGGGTACCGTGTTCTGCAACCTCTGCCCCCTGTCCCAGGACCTCATGGGCAAAGCGGATAAATGGACCTCGCCCCTGTTCGCCCTGTTCTTTGTCATCAGCGGCGCGGAGCTGGAGCTGAGCGTCTTTGCTGATATCGCCATCGTGGGTGTCGGCGTGGTGTATATTCTGTTCCGCTCCATCGGCAAATACGTGGGCGCCTACGCCAGCGCCAAGTGGACCCATTGCAGCCCGGAGATCTGCAAATACCTGGGCATCACCCTGCTGCCCCAGGCCGGCGTGGCCCTGGGCATGTGCATCACCGCCGCCCAATTGGGCGAGCAGGGCGGCCTGATCCGCAACATCGTGCTGTTCTCCGTCCTGATCTATGAGCTGGTCGGACCCATGCTGACCAAGCTGGCCCTGACCACCGCCGGCGACATCCAGCCCATGTCCGAGGAAGTGAAAAACCGCCGCCAGACCAAGCTGGCAGCGGCAGAGGCGGAGAAGAAATAGTAAAATCAAGAGATGTATCCTCGTGCCCCCTCGAAGGGGGCACGAGGATTTTCTGCGCGTTTATGTGTCTTCCCGGAATTTCAAGCTCGGCGCGAAGATTCGTTCCAGCTTCCAGCCGAGGAAATCCGGGTCGGAGCTGCCCAGGAGAGCGGAGAGGATGGGGCGCATGGCGGGGGCGTTGGCGGCCTGGTCGGTCAGCTTGCGCACATAGTTGGCGCCGGGGAACTCCTCCTGCCGGACAGTGAAGCCCGCGGGCGTTCGGATCAGCTTCAAGATCCGGGTGCAGGGCGTCTCCAGAAAGTCCAGCCGGACCCGCAGCACCGGGTTTTCCTCGTCGTCGTGGGTGAAGCGGGCCTGGGCGGCTACCCGGTAGACGTTGCCGTGGAAGGTCAGGGTCTGGACAACGGGCTCCCGGGTGCCGGCTGTGATGTGGTGCAGCTGGTCCCGTTCCTCGTAGAACAGCTCCGGCATGGTCCGGGTCCCGCCGACGGCGATGGCCTGGAGGCCGTGGGAGTAGCTGTTCTCCACCGCCTGGAGCAGCAGCGGCAGGAGGCCTGCCGAGGCGGCGCAGGGATCGTCCGCCGTGAACCGCTTCCCGGCGAAGGCCTCGAATTCCTCCCGGTCCGGGACCCGGCCGGGACAGGCGGACAGGGTCTGCAAGGTCTTCCGCAGCTCCCGCTCTCCGGCGGCGTCCCGGGGCAGGGAATCGGGAAATTCGCCGCCGAAGTATTCCCTGGCGATGGTAAAATAGCGGCTCTGCTGGAAATTCTCGTCGTTGCCCGCGTGGGAGATCAGCAGAATGTCGTTGTCCCGGTAGCACAGGACGTTCTGACCCAGCATGCCGTTGAACAAAAACGTGTTGTCCCGGCGGCCCACCCAGATCTGCCAGCCGTAGTTGAAGTCGCCGCAGCTCTCCGGGGCCTCGGCCCAGGTCTGGGTGGCCTTTTGGAGATATTCCTCCGAGATCAGCCTTTGACCGTTCCAGAGGCCCTTGTTCTGAATGAGGACGCCCAGCTTCGCCAGGTCCTCCGGCTTCAGATACAGACCCCAGCCGCCCTTCTCAATGCCCTGGGGGCAGGTCTCCCAGTAGAAGTCCCCGATGCCCATGGGCCCGAACAGCCGCCGGCTCAGGAAGTCCGAGAGCGTCTCGCCCGTCAGGCGGCAGACCAGGGCGGAGAGCATGTAGGTGTTGAGGCTGTTGTACTGAAATTTCTTCCCGGATTCGCCGAGGCCGGGGGAGCTGAAATAGCCCCGGACCCAGTCGGTGCAGGTCATGGAGGAGGCCTCGTTGAACATGGGCGTGGCAGTCATGGTCAAAAGGTGCTCCACGGTCAGGTCCTTGAGAAGCCGCCGGCTGACGGGGCCGCATTCCTCCGGGAAGAAGTCCACGACTTTGTCCTCCGGGCGGAGCAGGCCGTCGTCCATGACCAGGCCCACGGCCAGGGAGACCACGCTTTTGCAGGCGGAGAAGGTGTATTTGGGCAGGTCCATCCGCTGGGCGCCGAAGGCGGCCCGGCAGAGAATTTTTCCGTGGCGCAGAATCAGCACGCTGTGCATCCTGAGGGTCGGGTCCCTGTTTAGCTCTTGCAAAAAGGCCGCAATGTGCCGGGAGGAGACGCCCTGGTTCTCCGGCAGGTCCTCCGGCAGGGGCTGACCGGACCGGCCCAGGGGAATGGCGGGCTTCTGGGCCGCAAATTCCACCACCGGCTCCGTGGCCTCGGCGGGGTCCAGAATGCGGGTGATCAGCTGAAAGGCATGGTTGGTGGAGAGTAAACTCATGACGGCTCCTTTTCCGCGTGTCCGGCGATCAAGATTTCTTTTTCCGCGTGGCTCAGCCGCTTGATGGCGGCCTCCCGTTTCAGGGCGGCGGATTTATCCGGGCATTCCTCCCGGTAGACCACGGCCACGGGACCGCGGCTTCTGGTGTACTTGGCTCCCTTGCCCGCGTTGTGGACGGCGCAGCGGCGGTCCACGTCGTCGGTATAGCCGGTGTAGAGGGAGTTGTCCCGGCACCGGAGCATGTAGACATACCAGCTCATGGGGCCGCCTCCTGCAAGAGCTTCGCCAGGGCGACCTCAAAGGCCTGATCATGGGTCTTGGTCCGGCGGGCGGGCCCCTTGAGCCGTCCGCCGCCGCGGCGCACTTTTTGGGCGGCAGCCCGGAAGAACAGCAGGCTGTCGATGTTTTCATCGGTATAGACCATCCCATCCTGGTGGATGGGAACGGCCCCGCGGCTGAGGCACATGGCGGCCAGGCCGTAGTCCTGGGTCACCACGATGTCTCCGGGATGGACCAGATTGACCAGCTTGAAGTCCACGCTGTCGGCCCCGGTGGAGACGGTGACGGTCCTGGCCCCCGGCCGGTCCAGCACATGGGCCGTGTCGCAGAGCAGGGTGCAGGTCACGCCGGACCGCTTTGCCAGCCGCAGGACGATGTCCACCACGGGGCAGCCGTCGGCGTCCACAAAAATCTCCATGGCCTCACTCCCGCAGCATGGCCCGGCGGCGGTCCTGGTCCGGCAGGACGGAGCCCACCAGGGCATGGAACTCCGGCCCGTGGTTCCGGTGGACCAGATGGGCCAGCTCGTGGACCACCACATAGTCAATGGCGTCCTCGGGATACTCCATGAGCCGCCAGGAAAAGCACAGGCGGTTCTGGGGGCTGCAGGAGCCGAAGCGGGTCCTGGCTCCGGTGATGGTGATCCCGGTGGGCCTGAGGCCCATGATCTTTCCATAGTATGCCACTTTTTGCGGCAATATTTCCGCGGCCTGGTCCAGAAGCAGCTGCTGCCGCTGGGGATCTGGCTCCGGGTGGGCGTCCATTCTGGCCTGCTGCCGCGCCAGATGGGTGCGCAGCCAGCTCTGATGGGATTCAAAAAAGGCGTCGATCTGCGCCTGGGGCATCCGCTGCGGGGCACGGATGATGACCTGGCCCTTCTGGTTGATCTCCAGGGCCACAGTCCGCCGGGCGGAGCGAATCAGTTGATATTCCATGAAACCTCCAGGGTGATTCTCAAAGGGTATGCCGGATGTCACGGTGAAAACTTTGTCATACCGAGCGCCAAGGCTTCCCCTTGAGGGGAAGCTGTCAGCCTCAAGGCTGACTGATGAGGTGTGCGGAGAAATGCTGCGCGTTACAGGAACTTCCGGCGAATCCGCAACCTTTTCCACCTCATCCGACCGCCCTTCGGGCGGCCACCTTCCCCTCAAGGGGAAGGCTTTTTATGGCGTCAGAGGAACGCGCCGAATTCCTCCCGGAACAGGGCGTCGGCCTGGTCCCGGAGGCGGCGGCAGTAGCGGTTGTAGGCGTCCAGCAGGTCCTGTCCCTCCTGGGTCAGGGCCGCGCCGCCGCCGTTTTTGCCGCCGGTGGTGTAGACGAGCAGCTGAAAGCCCAGGGCGGCTTCACACCGGCGCACGATGGTCCAGGCCTTGGAGTAGGCCATGTCCATGGACTGCGCCGCGGCGCGCAGGGAACGATGCTCCTTTACACGTTCCAGCAATTGCGCGATGCCCGGGCCGAAGCATTTGTCGTCGTTGAACAGCCGGATGCTGATGACTGGGTGCAAATTCGTATTCATAAGGCTAGTTTACCACCCGGCGGCGGGAGCCGTCAAGAGGCATCGTTCGGTTGACGCGGACCGGGTTTCGTGATATTCTTTAGAAAGAATATCGAAGGAGGAAGATCGATGCTGGTATTGATTCGCGGCGCGGGCGACCTGGCCTCCGGCATCGCCCTGCGGCTGTTCCGGTCGGGGATGCAGGTGGTCATGACGGACCTGCCCCAGCCCACGGCCATCCGGCGGACCGTCAGCTTTTCTCAGGCCATTGTCTATGGCGAGACCCGGGTGGAGGATGTGACAGCCCGGCTGGCGACGGTGGAGACGGTCCCGGCCACTCTGGAAGCGGGGGAGATTCCCGTCCTGGCGGACCCGGCCTGCCGCTGCCGGGAAATCCTGAAGCCCGACGCCCTGGTGGATGCCATCCTTGCAAAACGGAATCTGGGCACCACCATCCAGGACGCGCCGGTGGTCGTGGGTGTGGGCCCCGGCTTCACGGCGGGGGAGGACTGCCACGCCGTGGTGGAGACCATGCGGGGCCACTATCTGGGCCGGATCATCCGGCAGGGCAGCGCCATTCCCAACACCAATATACCCGGTCTCATCGGCGGCTATGCGGGGGAGCGCGTGTTAAGGGCCCCGGCGGACGGAATCTTCCGCCAGAAGCTGGACATCGGGGCCCGGGTCCAGGCCGGGGAGGTGGCGGGCTATGTGGAGGAGGAACCCATGGTCTGCACCATCGGCGGCATCCTGCGGGGCATTCTGCCCGACGGCACGCCGGTCCGCAAGGGGATGAAATCCGGCGACGTGGACCCACGGTGCGAGCCGGACCACTGCTATTGCGCCTCGGACAAGGCCCTGGCCGTGGGCGGCGGGGTCCTGGAGGCCATTTTACAACTGACGGGGGTACTTCGACATGAAAGATGAGATCAAGCTGACCAAGCTGGCCAAGTGCGCCGGCTGCGGGGCCAAGGTGGGGGCCGGGGTCCTGGCGCAATTATTGGAAGATATCAAGGTCCATCAGGACCCGAACCTGCTGGTGGGCTTCGACAGGAGCGACGACGCCTCGGTGTACAAGATCTCCGACGAGCTGGCATTGGTCCAGACCGTGGACTTCTTCCCGCCCATCGCCGACGATCCCTACACCTTCGGCCAGATCGCCGCCACCAACGCCCTCAGCGACGTCTACGCCATGGGCGGCGAGCCAAAGCTGGCCCTGAACATCATGGCGATTCCCAAGGATATGCCCAAGGAGGCGGTCCATCAGCTGCTCCGGGGCGGCTATGACAAGGTCTATGAGGCCGGAGCTCTGATCACCGGCGGCCACAGCATTCTCGACGACGAGCCGAAGTACGGCCTGGCCGTCACGGGCTTCGTCCACCCGGACAAGATTCTGACCAACTCGGGGGCCAGGCCCGGGGACGTGCTGTTCTTCACCAAGCCCATCGGCATCGGCGTCCTGACCACCGCCGCCAAGGCAGGCATGACCTCCCAGGCGGGCATGGACCTGGCGATTCAGATGATGACCACCCTGAACAAGGCTGCCCGGGACGTGATGGTCCAGTTTGAGGTCCACGCCTGCACCGATGTCACCGGCTTCGGCATGCTGGGCCACCTCTATGAAATGGCCCAGGGCAGCGATGTGCAGATCGAGCTGCATGTGGACCAAGTGGACCTGATTCCCGAGGCGTTGGAGCTGGCCCGCATGGGCATCCTGCCCGAGGGCATGTACCGCAACCGGACCTTCGCCGAGGCTGCCGTAGACCCCGGCGACACGGAGCTTGCCAAGCAGGATTTGCTCTACGATCCCCAGACCGCCGGCGGCCTCGTCATGGCCTGCGCCCCCAAGGACGCGGACGCCCTCTATGAAGCCCTGCAAAAGGCCGTCCCCAGCGCCCAGAGAATCGGAATTGTGAAAGCCTACGAGGGCGGGAAGCGAATCATTTTGAAGTAACAGAGCGCCCTCGTGCCCCCCTGTAGAGGCGGCCCCATGTGGCCGCCCGCATAGGGCTCCGCGAAGCGTGGGGCGTTGTATCAATGAAGCGTGAATCATGAATGATGAATAATTGAGGTATTTTCCTTCGGAAAATATTTTGAAATTCGTCCCGAAGGGACATCACAATATTCATGATTCATTAAATTGCCCCGGACCTCGTTCCTCGGTCACCTCCCTGTAGGGCACGGCCACTGGACGTGCCGCTGTATGCACCTGCTTTCTGGGATCACCTGCCCCACGGGGTGTTGGATTGCGGTCCGGACCGGCCTCTCTTGTCCTTCGGACAATTCACCTTCCTGCGCCCTACAGCGGATCATTCATAAAAGCACCGCCTCCCATGTGATCGGGAGGCGGTGCTGTATGTTGTCTCAGTCTTTCACAAATTCCTTCACGGAGGTGGCGAGACCGGCGAGGCCTTGGATTTCGGAGGGGATGATGATCTTGGTGGACTGGCCGTCGGCGACCTTGGTCATGGTCTCCAATGCTTTCAGCTTGATGACCTGGTCGTTGGGGCAGGCCTCGTTCAGCAGGCGGACGGAGTCGGCCATGGCCTTCTGGACTACCAGGATGGCCTCGGCTTCGCCCTGGGCCTTGAGAATGGCGGCCTGCTTTTC
>CAMEIU010000106.1 GCA_945918815.1 uncultured Clostridia bacterium | reverse complement strand
GGGAAGCTCGACCGGCACGCGGCGGTCGAAGCGGCCCGGGCGCGTGAGCGCGGGATCGAGGGATTCGGGACGGTTGGTGGCGGCGAGGATGATGACGCCGTTGTTGCCCTCAAAGCCGTCCATTTCGGTCAAAAGCTGGTTGAGCGTCTGCTCACGCTCGTCGTTGCCGCCGTACTGGCCGCCGCTGCGCTTCTGGCCGATGGCGTCGATCTCGTCGATGAAAACGATACAGGGCGCCTTTTCCTTGGCCTGCTTGAACAGGTCCCGGACCTTTGATGCACCCATGCCGACGAACATTTCCACGAACTCGGAGCCGGACATGGAGAAGAACGGCACGTTGGCCTCGCCGGCCACGGCCTTGGCCAGCATGGTCTTGCCGGTGCCGGGAGGGCCCACCAGAAGGATGCCCTTGGGCATGGACGCGCCGATGTCCTGATACTTCTGCGGATTGTGGAGATAGTCCACAATCTCCTGGAGATTCTCTTTGGCCTCGTCCTCTCCGGCCACATCGGAGAATTTGATGCCCTCGGAGGATCTGACATAGACCTTGGCGTTGGACTTGCCCATGTTGAAGGACATGGCCGAGTTGCCGCCGCCCATCTTCTGCATCAGCTTCCGGGACATGAGCTGGCCCAAGGCGATGAAGACGATCAGCGGCAGAAGCCAACCCAGAATGGACACCAGGAGGGAGGTCTGCTCAATTTCTTCCCCAAAGAAGGACGCGCCGGAGGCATAGAGTCTGGGAATCAGGTCCGGGTCGTTGACCATGGCGGTCTTGTAGACGGCGGTTTCCTCCTTGTCGGTGAACAGGATGCGGTTGTCCTGCTCCTGAATCTCCACACGTCCGATGTCGCCCTGCTCCGTCATGGAGATGAAGGTGTTGTAATCCACCTCCTGTACCCGCTGTTCCGTCATCCAGGGCATTGCCAGGAAGTTGAACAGCAGCAGGATCACCAGAACGATCATGTAATAAAATATCAGCGGTTTTTTCGGGCTTTTGACCTCATTCATAAGCCTGCTCCTTTCGTTGTGTTGGAAGTTAAATTGGGATTTGGCGATGAATTGACAATGGATAATTGACAATTGACAATGAACGTATTTTCCTTCGGAAAATGATTGAAAAACGCCCGTTTTCAAGTGATCCGTAGGGGCGACCCTTGCGGTCGCCCTCCGTGCACACCTCCAATGTAGGGCGCGGGAAGGTGAATTGCCCGAAGGGCAAGAGAGGCCGGTCTGGACCGCGACCCGACGCGCCGTTTGGCAGTTGGATCCAGGATGCAGTTGCCTGCATACGGCACGTCCAGTGGCCGTGCCCTACAAAACGTCAAATCCCAATTTCTCTGCTTCTATATATAAAAATATTTTACCGCAGATCGACTTTGCTGTCTATGGACATTCCCTGAAATCTGCCCAACTATTCGTTGCTCAGAATCGAGAGCGCCGCGCGTTGGGCGCGGCGCTCTCGGTGTTTGTTTTGTATCAGCCCTGGTTTCTCATGCGGGCGAAGCAATCGCTGCAGTACACAGGACGGTCAGATTTGGGCTCGAAGGGAACCCGGGCTTCGCCGCCGCAGGCAGCGCAGGTGGCGGTGAAATACTCTCTGGGGCCACGGGCCGCGTTCTTGCGGGCGTCACGGCAGGCCTTGCAGCGCTGCGGCTCGTTCTGGAAGCCGCGCTCCGCGTAGAACTCCTGCTCACCGGCAGTAAACACGAATTCCGCGCCGCATTCCTTGCAAACCAAAGTCTTGTCTTCGTACATAGATGTTACCTCTCTTTAGCATTTTTCCCCTGAAGCACTCCCATCAAAACTTGCAGGTCGGGGATCCATATTGCGAACAGCGTCAACGCTGTGATCGCCTTTCAGCGTCCGCGCCGGGAACGGCAGCGGCGTCTGCATGATCGAAACAATTTTGGAGTCTGACAGGCCTTCAGGGATAGAACACACAATTCTGGGTCCTGTACGCGAAGAGGGGTGTGAGACAAAATGGAATCGCTCAACAAACGGTCTTTCAACTGTTTTTCATTATAAACACTGAAAGTCCGTTTGTCAATCCTTATAAATCTGTTTTCATTTTCAAATTCATTTTTGTAGATTTTCGACGGTATCCGCGATTCCTCGCGCCACCTTCTGGGCCAGTTCCTCGTTGGAGGCCTCCACCATGACGCGGATCAGGGCCTCGGTGCCGGAGGGACGGACCAAAATCCGGCCATCGCCCGCCAGGAGCCGGTTCCCTTCGGCCATGGCGGCCTGCAGGGCGTCGCTTTTGAGAATGGCTTCCTTGTCCGCTTTGGCGTGGGGACCGGGCACATTGATCAGAACCTGCGGATAGCGGCCGATGTCCGCCGCCAGACGGCTGACCGGCATGCCGCTGTGGCACAGGATGTTCATGAATTGCAGGGCAGCCAGTTGGCCGTCGCCGGTGGTCAGATGCTCCAGGAAGATGATATGGCCGGACTGCTCGCCGCCCAGGACCATGCCCTCCTTCTGCATCAGCTCCAGCACGTTCCGGTCGCCCACGTTGGCGCAAAGCAGCTTCAGGCCGTTCTCCTTGCAGTATTTATGTAAACCAAGGTTGGACATGACCGTGGCGACGAAGCCGTCGTTCTGAAGCTTTCCGGCCTGGTGGAGCGACCGGGCGCAGATGGCCATGATCTTGTCGCCATCCACCTCATTGCCGTTTTCATCCACCACCAGACAGCGGTCCGCGTCGCCGTCAAAGGCGATGCCCAGATCGTAATAGCCGTTTTTCACCCGCTCGGAGAGGCCCTCCAGATGGGTGGAGCCGCAGTGGTCGTTGATATTGACGCCGTTGGGCTTGTCATTGATAAAGCTGACGTCGATGTTGAAGCGGTTGAACAGCCGCTGGGCCGTGGCGCTGGCCGCGCCGTTGGCGCAGTCCACCAGGACCCGCAGGTCGGAAAGCTCCTTTACCGTAGAGGCCAGGTGGCGGATATAGTATTCCGAGGCGTGGAAGCCCTCGATCACACGGCCCAGCTCCGCGCCGGTCTTCACCGGCAGGTCGCCGCCGGACAGGATCAGGTCCTCAATCTCCTCCTCCAACGCGTCGTTGAGCTTGAAGCCCTCTGAGGAAAACATTTTGATGCCGTTATATTCAAAGGGATTGTGGGAGGCGGAGATGACCACGCCGGCATCGGCATGATAGAACACCGTCAGATAGGCGATGGCCGGCGTGGGAATGACGCCCAGACGGACGGCGTTGGCCCCGCAGGCGCACAGGCCTGCCAGAAGAGCGCTTTCCAGCATATCCGAGGAAATGCGGGTATCTTTTCCGATCACCACTGTGGGGGTTCCCTGTTTGGCCTTCGCCAGCGTCAGGGCCGCGGCCTGACCAATCCGGTATGCCAGCTTACAATCCAGCGTCTCATTGGCGACGCCGCGAATTCCATCGGTCCCAAATAATTTACCCATCGTTCATTCTCCTATCCAAAGCTCAATTGTTCCTGCGCCGCGGCAGGTGGGGCAAGATGCAGATGTTCATATGCCAAATTGGTGACGCAGCGTCCCCGGGGCGTCCGGGTCAGGAAGCCAATCTGCATGAGATACGGCTCATAGACGTCCTCCAGGGTCACGGCTTCCTCGCCGATGGTGGCCGCCAGGGTCTCGAGGCCCACGGGACCGCCGTTGTAATTGCGGATGATGGTGGTCAGCATCCGGCGGTCGGTGCTGTCGAGGCCCAGATAGTCCACCTCCAGGCAGCTCAGGGCGTGGTCCGCCGCTTCCCGGGTGATGACGCCGTCGTGGTAGATCTGGGCGAAGTCCCGGACCCGGCGGAGCATCCGGTTGGCAATTCGGGGCGTGCCTCGGGACCGGGAGGCGATCTCCATGGCCCCGTCCGGCGCAATCTCAATGCCCAGCAGCGACGCGGACCGGGTGACGATCCGGGCCAGCTCTTCCTTGGTGTACAGCTCCAGCCGCAGGGAAACACCGAAGCGGTCCCGCAAAGGACTGGACAGCTGGCCGGCCCTTGTGGTAGCCCCGATCAGGGTGAACTTGGGCAGATCCAGCCGGATGGAGTTGGCAGAGGGGCCCTTGCCCACGATGATGTCGATGGCAAAGTCCTCCATGGCGGGATAAAGGATTTCCTCCACCATGCGGTTCAGGCGGTGAATCTCATCAATGAAGAGGATATCCCCTGCGTTCAGGTTGGTGAGAAGGGCTGCCAGGTCTCCGGCTTTTTCGATGGCGGGACCGGAGGTGATACGGATGTTGACGCCCATTTCATTGGCGATGACCCCGGCCAGGGTGGTCTTGCCCAGACCAGGCGGGCCGTAGAGCAGCACATGGTCCAGGGGCTCGTTGCGCCGCCGGGCGGCCTCGATGTACACCGCCAGATTGCCCTTGGCCTTCTCCTGGCCGGTGTAGTCCGCCAGGGTTCTGGGGCGCAGGCTCAGCTCGCCCTCATCCATGGGGGTACGGGAGGTGGTGACCAGAGGGGCCTCCATCTCCTGAGAAAAATCCAGACTCATTGCGTCCCTCCTTTACTGCTTGACCATGGCGCGCAGGGCGCTGCGCACGATCTCTTCCAGGCTCAGATGCTCCACGTCCACGCCCTTGAGCGCCTGGCCGATCTCGCTCTGGGAATAGCCCAGGGAGGCCAGGGCGGCGGAAGCCTCGGCGGTTTTGTTGCCGGAAGCCGCCGGGGCCGCCGACGGAATCGCCGTCCCGTAGTCCGGCAGATCCTTGCCGATTTTATCCTTCAATTCGAGGATAATTCTCTGGGCCATACGCTTGCCCACGCCCTGGGCCATGGTCAGGGTCCGCTCGTCGCCGGTCATGACCGCCAGGGTGAACTGGCTGGGCGTGGTGGCGGAGAGAATGGCCAAAGCCACCTTGGGGCCCACGCCGGAGACGCTGAGCAGCCGCTCGAAGCAGGCTAGCTCTTCCTTGGTGGAGAAGCCAAAAATGTCAAAGGCGTCCTCCTTGATGTTGCAGTAGGTGAACAGCTTCTGCTGCTTCCCCAGCTGCAGTTGGGACAGGGTATAGCCCGTGGTATGGCAGGCGAAGCCCACGCCGCCGCAGTCCAGGACCGCCAGATTGGCTTCCAGAACCGTCACGGTGCCGTTGAGATAATAAAACATAGTCGTTCCCTTTCCTATTGGATGCCCTGGAGCAGGCTGGTGTTGGAGCGGCTGTGGCACAACGCCACGGCGATGGCGTCGGCCGCGTCGTCGGGCCGGGCCACCTTCTCCATTTTCAGCAGCCGCTTTGTCATGTCCATGACCTGCTGCTTGGTGGCCATGCCGTAGCCCACCACGGCCTGCTTGATCTGCATGGGGGTATACTCGAAGAGCGGCAGCTCCTTCTGAGCGATGGTCAGAAGGATGACGCCGCGGCCGTGGGAAACGCCGATGCCGGTGGTGACGTTGTGGCCCCAGAACAGCTCCTCGATGGCGACCTGATCCGGCTGTACCGTCTCCAGGAGTTGGATCATGTCGTTGTAGATCATCAGAAGCCGCTGGGAAAAATCCAGATCCGGCGGCGTGGTGATGGTGCCGTACTGCAAAAGGCGGCAGTTTCCCCGCTCCGATTCCAGCAGACCGAAGCCGATGGTGGCATAGCCCGGGTCAATTCCGAGAATCCGCATGGCACGCCTCAGAGCTTGCACACGATGCCCACCACCGCGCCGATGGCCAGAATGACCACGGGATGGAGCTTGTTGAACTTGGCGTACAGGGCCAGGAGAATGGCAAACAAAACCAGGTTGGGCCAGGACAGCATTTGGCTCCACGCCATGGCGCGGACCGCATCCATATTCACCAGGACCGACTGGAGAACGCCCAGAATGGCCGCCCCCACCATGCCCACGGAGGCGGGCCGCAGGGTGGTCATGGAGGACTGGACGAAGCGGTTATTCTGGAACCGCTCCATGACCTTCGCCACCAGAAGAATGACCAGATAGGACGGCAGCACCAGAGCGAAAGTCGCCAGGACGCCGCCCAGAACGCCGCCCACGGTGTTGCCCACATAGGTGGCCATGTTGATGCCGATGGGACCGGGGGTGGATTCGGAGACCGCCAGCATATTCGCCAGCTCCTCCTGGGTGAACCAGCCAAACTTGCTGCCCATTTCGCTGAGGAACGGCAGGGTCGCAAGGCCGCCGCCAATGGAGAACAGGCCGGTCTTGAAGAATTCCCAGCAAAGGCACAGATAGATCATGCCTGCTCACCGCCTTTCCCGGCTTTCAGGGCCTTTCCCACGCCGATGGCAATGGCCGCCAGGACCACCCAAATGGGCGACACGTCCAGGAAGAAGACCAACAGCAGAGACACGGCGAAGATCACATAACCCAGAACGTCCTTGACACCCTTTTTGAAGAGCTTCGCCACGGACACCACCACCAACGCGGCCACGGCCACGCGGATTCCGGCGAAGGCGTGCTGCACCACGGCGTACTCGGCAAAGTTGCGCAGAATGGTGCTGATAATGGTAATAATAATCAGGGACGGGCTGACCACCGCCACGGTGGACACGGCCCCGCCCAAGGCGCCCGCCAGCTTCACGCCGACGAAGGTGGCCGTATTGACGGCGATGATTCCGGGGGTGCACTGGCCGATGGCGTAGTAATCCAGCACATCGTCCTCCGTGGCCCATTTGTGTTTCTCCACAATCTCCCTTTGCAGCATAGGCAGCATGGCGTAGCCGCCGCCGAAGGTGAAAAGGCCGATCTTAAAAAAGGACACAAACAAATCAATCAATTGCCGCATATCAGTAATTCACCATCCAATAACAGGTTCCAAAAAACGCGAACAGCACAATGGCAATGCCGATCCAAGCCAGGATGATATGGCTTTTGGGCCTCGGCGTATATTCCTGCTTCTCCGCAGGCGCGTTCTCCTGGCTGTAATGCTCCAGGCTTTCCGGTGTATGATCCATAGACGTTCCCTCGATTTCAATCAATTCATCGGTGTATTATATCATACCTGGAAGCTTTTTTACAGCACTATTTTCAGGAATATCCCATCCGGCGGGAAATTGGGATTTGTTGATGTACCGCTTTTTGTAGGGCGCGGCCACTGGACGTGCCGTATGCAGGCAGCTGCATCCTGGAACCAACTGCCCAACGGCGCGTCGGGTTGCGGTCCAGACCGGCCTCTCTTGCCCTTCGGGCAATTCACCTTCCCGCGCCCTACATTGGAGGTGTGCACGGAGGGCGACCGCAAGGGTCGCCCCTACGGATCACTTGAAAACGGGCGTTTTTCAATCATTTTCCGAAGGAAAATACGTTCATTGTCAATTGTCAATTATCCATTGTCAATTCATCAACAAATCCCAATTTCTCTTCCCCTTCCGTTCCACACGGCGGATAGGGATCTCCAAACCCGGGTATACTTTCCCCGGGAGGGGATTTTATGCTGGTTTGCTTGATCCGTTCGATTATTTTGTATCTGCTTTTGGTTTTCGCCATCCGCATGATGGGCAAGCGGCAAATCGGGGAGATGGAGCCGTCGGAGTTTGTGGTGGCTCTGCTGATCGCGGACCTGGCTTCCGTGCCCATGCAGGATCTGGGGATTCCCCTGTTGGGCGGCGTCATTCCCATTCTGACGGTCCTGACCGTGGAGCTGCTGCTGTCGGTACTGACATACTATTCCGTCTTTTTCCGGCGTCTGTTCTGCGGCAAGCCGGTGATTCTCATGGAAAACGGAAAGATTCTGCAAAAGAATTTAAAAAAGACCCGGCTGACGCCGGATGAGCTGACGGAGCATCTGCGGGAAAAGGACATTATGGACCTGAACACCGTGAAATACGCCATT
>CAMEIU010000105.1 GCA_945918815.1 uncultured Clostridia bacterium | reverse complement strand
GCACACGGATTTTTATGACAGGGTTCTGTCTCACACTGTCATTTCTGTGAAATCGTACAATGCCCACTGTAGGGCGCGGCGACTCGACGCGCCGTTTGGCAGCCGGTTCCATGACGCAGTGCCTACAGGCGGCACGTCCAGTGGCCGTGCCCTACATAAGCTTTTTCGCAACCATGACAGCGTCTTTGGATCCCTTGCAAGATATTTGCCCTTGCTTATTTATCCCGATAGTCATAATCCCGCTTTGATTATACCATACTTCGCATACGATTGAAATTCCCACGCAAACTATCCTGAGGTGATTTTTATGGCGAAGCAAGGGATGGCGCGGCCGGATTGGACCAAGAACCGTCCGCGGAACAGCGCGCCGCCGGTGCCTGAGATTCAGGGCAAGGCCAAGCACGGAAACGCCAAGGCCAATCCCATCATTGCCGGGACCGGAGGCCCCCATCTGAAGGTCTACCACGACCGGCCCATTCCGTCCAATGTCTACCCCGTTCTCGATACGGATCTGGCACGGGACAACCTTGAAAACGACCTGACGGCGGCGGACCTGCAGGACCTGTAAAAATAAGAGACCCGGAGCTTGCTCCGGGTCTCTTATTCGATCGAGACTTAATAGTTCTCCGCCTTGATCTCAAAGTAGGCCTGAGGATGGGCGCAGACGGGGCAGACCGCGGGGGCTTCCTTGCCGACGACCACATGGCCGCAGTTGCGGCACTTCCAGATCTTGTCGCCGTCCTTGGTGAAGACCAGGCCGTCCTTCACGTTGGCCAGAAGCTTCAGATACCGCTCCTCATGCTCCTTTTCAATGGCGGCCACGCCCTCGAACAGCTCGGCGATCTTGTCGAAGCCCTCTTCCCGGGCCTCCTTGGCGAAACCGGCGTACATATCGGTCCACTCATAGTTTTCACCGGCGGCAGCGTCCTCCAGGTTGTCCATGGTGCCGGGCACCGCACCGCCGTGGAGCAGCTTGAACCACAGCTTGGCGTGCTCCTTCTCATTGGCAGCCGTCTCGGTGAAGATGGCGGCAATCTGCTCATAGCCGTCCTTCTTGGCCCGGGAGGCATAGTAGCCATACTTGGTGTAAGCCTGGGATTCGCCGGCAAAGGCCGCCAGCAGATTTTTTTCGGTCTTAGAGCCTTTCAGTTCCATTGTAAAAATCTCCCTTCATATAAATATAATTGGAATGCTTCTTGAATTTTATTATATTCGCGCTGCGCGCCTTTGTCAATCGCATTGCAAAGATTGAAAAAGCTTCTGTAGGGCACGGCCACTGGACATGCCGCTGACAGGCAGCCGCATTCTGGACGAAGCTGCCCTACGGCGCGTCGGGTCGCCACGCCCTACAAAACAGTGTAAATATAGATCGTCCGCAAAGCGGTCACATTCATTGTCAATTGTCCATTGTCAATTGTCCATTGTCTCTCTCGTTTCTGTCTAGTATTCACAATTTTCCGTTCAGAATGAATAAACATTCATTTTTGACTTGACTTTTTCAGTTTCAGGTGCTAGCTTATACACAATCCATTCAAACCACTTTAGAAAAGAGGAACCGAATATGAAAAAGATCATTGCTTTGCTGCTTGCGCTGGTTCTGGCCCTTGGCATGGCCGCCTGCGCTTCCACTTCCGGCGAAGGCGCCGTTGAGACCGTGACCTCCGGCGTTCTGACCGTCGCCACCAGCCCCGACTTCGCCCCCTATGAGTTCTACGCCATCGACGAGAACGGCACGCCCCAGCTGGCGGGCTTCGACATCGCCCTGGCCCAGTACATTGCCGACTACATGGGCCTGGAGCTGGAGGTCGTTCCCATGGACTTTGACGGCGTGCTGCTGGAGCTGGCCAACAAGAGCGTGGACATCGGCCTGGCGGGTCTCTCCCCGGATCCCGAGCGGATGGACGCCATGGACTTCTCCGACATCTACTACCAGGGCGGTCAGTCCTTCGTGTGCCTCCAGGACAACAAGGACCAGTTCGCTTCCCTGGCCGACGCCAACCAGGCCGGCCTCTCCATCGGCGCGCAGATTGGCTCCATTCAGGAGGACCTGGCCATGGCAAACTCCCCCGAGGCCGATCTCATCTCCCTGCCCAAGGTCACGGACATCATCTCCGAGCTGCTGACCGGCAAGCTGGACGGCGCGTATATTGAGACTGTAGTGGCCCAGAGCTATCAGAAGAACTACCCCGAGCTGTGCGTGGTGCTTGACGTTCCCTATGATGTGGAAGGCTCCGCCGTGGGCGTGTCCAAGGGCAACGAGGCCCTGCTTGCAAAGGTCAACGAGGCCATTGCCGCCGCCCTGGCCGACGGCTCCATGGACGACTTCGTGGCCCAGGCCAACGAGCAGGCCACCGGCGACATCATCGAAGGATTGGTGGACTAAACCGTGAAACGCCCCTGTAGGGCACGGCCACTGGACGTGCCGTTTGCAAGCAGCTGCAACCTGTATCCGGCTGCCAAACGGCGCGTCGGGTCGCCGCGCCCTACAGTATTCCCGTTCCATCCGAAAGGAGTATTCCATGTCGCAGATCATTCAGGTCAAAAACTTTTCCAAAATGCTTCCCTATATCCAGCTGTTCGAACAGGGCGTGGTGGTCACGGTGCTTTTGTCCCTCTGCACCGTGGTCATTGGCTTTCTTCTGGCCCTGCTTTTGACCGGCATGCGGATGAGCAATCTCCGGCCCTTCCGCTTTCTCGCCGTGGACCGGAACGGACGTCTCCGGGACCGCGGTTTTCTGCGGTCTCTGAGCCGCTTCAATCCCCTGAGCTTTCTGGCCACGGCCTATGTGGAAATTCTCCGCTCCACCCCGGTGATCGTGCAGATCGCGGTCATCTACTACGGCGTGTTCAGCCTCATCAAGCTGCCCAGCTTCCGGTTCTTCGGCTTCATCAAGTTCGACCGGTTCTTCCCCGGCGTGGTGGCCATGGGCATGAACTCCGGCGCGTACCTCTGTGAGATCATCCGCTCCGGCATCCAGTCCATCGACGGCGGCCAGACCGAGGCGGCCCGGTCCCTGGGCCTGACCCAGGGGCAGAACTTCCGCTATATCATTCTCCCCCAGGCCATCAAGAATATTCTCCCGGCCATCGCCAACGAGTTCGTGGTCATCATCAAGGAATCCGCCGTCACCTACACCATCGGCGTCCAGGATATCATGGCCGCCGTCAACTCCATCCGCAGCGCCACCTTCTCCCTGCTGGAGCCGCTGCTGGTGGCCACAGCCATCTATTTCTGTCTCTGCTTCCCCACATCCAAGCTGATCGCGTACTTTGAAAGGAGGATGCGCCGTGGCGACAAACGGTAATCTGATTTCGGTGCAGAATCTGAAAATGTATTACAACCGGGGCGCCATCAAGGCCCTGGACGACGTGTCCATCGACATTCACCAGGGCGACGTCATGGTGGTCATCGGCCCCTCCGGCTCCGGCAAGTCCACCTTTCTCCGAAGCCTGAACCTGTTGGAGACGCCCACGGAGGGCCACATCTTCTTCGACGGCGTGGACATCACCGCCCGAAAGGTGGACCTGAACCTCCACCGGCAGAAGATGGGCATGGTGTTCCAGCACTTCAACCTGTTCCCCCACATGACCATTCTGGACAACATGACCCTGGCCCCCATGAAGGTCAAGAAGATTCCCCAGGCCCAGGCGGAGCAGAAGGCCCTGGAGCTGCTGGACCGGGTGGGCCTCAAGGACCGGGCCGGCGCCTATCCCATTCAGCTCTCCGGCGGCCAGAAGCAGCGGGTCGCCATTGTCCGGGCCCTTGCCATGGAGCCGGAGGTCATGCTCTTCGACGAGCCCACCTCGGCCCTGGACCCGGAAATGGTCGGCGAAGTCCTGGACGTCATGAAGGAGCTGGCCCACATGGGCATGACCATGGTGGTGGTGACCCACGAAATGGGCTTCGCCCGGGAGGTGGGCAACCGGGTTTTGTTCATGGATGAGGGCAAAATCCTGGAAGAAGGCGCCCCGGACCAGATTTTCAACCATCCGAAGAACCCAAGGCTGCAGGATTTCCTGAGCAAAGTGCTGTAGATCCCCGTCTGCCAGAGCTGCCGCAGGGGCGACCGCAAGGGTCGCCCCTGCGGCACAATTTCCATTTCTTCATCAGAGGAGTAGACGATGAACCCTTATATACAATCCATTCAGAACTATATCAATCGGAATTCCGCCGTTTTCACCTCCCTCAGCGACGACATCTGGGCCCACCCAGAGCTGTCCTTGCAGGAGCATTACGCGGCGGAACGCTATCAGGCCCTCCTGCGGGACCATGGCTTTCAGGTGACGGAAAACCTGGGCGGCATTGCCACGGCCTTCTGCGGGTCGTTCGGCCAGGGGAAGCCGGTCATCGGCATTCTCGGCGAGTTCGACGCATTGTCCGGCCTGTCCCAGGCCGGCGGCGTGGCGGAACCCCAGGCCCTGGAACCGGGCGGCTGCGGCCACGGCTGCGGGCACAATCTTTTGGGGGCCGGTTCCCTGGCGGCGGCCTTCGCCGTGAAGCATATCTTGGAAGAGACCGGCCTGCCTGGCACCGTGATCTTCTTCGGCTGTCCCGGTGAGGAGGGCGGCGCGTCCA
This sequence comes from uncultured Clostridia bacterium, assembly GCA_945918815.1. Lineage (GTDB taxonomy): Bacteria > Bacillota > Clostridia > Oscillospirales > Oscillospiraceae > Avoscillospira. The sequence goes on along the minus strand of CAMEIU010000105.1, from coordinate 3,345 downwards.
AGGCCTTTCTGGCGCGGGACGGCCTGTGGGCCCAGCTGGACGCGGCCCTGACCTGGCATCCCTCCGACGTCAACGAGACCAGGACCGGCACCAACAATTCCAGCATCCAGGTCCTCTACAAATTCCACGGCGTGGCCGCCCACGCTGCCACAGCTCCGGCCCATGGCCGCTCCGCCCTGGACGCGGTGGAGCTCATGAACCTGGGGATTCAGTTCCTCCGGGAGCATATGGAGGACTGCTGCCGGGTCCACTACGCCATTCTGGACGCAGGCGGCGTGTCACCCAACGTGGTCCAGCCGGAGGCGTCGGTGCTGTACATGGTCCGGGCCGACCGGGTGCAGCGGTCCCTGGATTTGCAGGCCCGGGTGGATAAAATCGCCCAGGGAGCGGCCCTCATGACGGAGACCACCCTGGAGCGGATCTTCATCGACGGCACCGCCGACCTTTTGCCCAACTTCGCCCTGGAGGACCTGCTCCACAAGAATTTGGAGGCCATGGGCCTGCCCGGCTACACCCCGGCGGAGCTGGACTTCGCCGCCGCCCTGAAGGCCACCTATGCCGTCTCCGGCCTCCCCGGCTGCGGTCCCCGATTTGATTCAAGCCTGGCCCGGTGGATGCGGGAGAAGACGGAAAACCTGACCCGGCCCCTCAACGACTTCGTTCTGCCGGTGTGCCACTCCAACCAATTCACCGCCGGGTCCACCGACGTGGGCGATGTCAGCTGGCTGACGCCCACGGCCCAGATCGAAACGGTCTGCTTCCCCAGCGGCGCGCCGGGCCACTCCTGGCAGAACGTCTCCTGCGGCAGGACCTCCATCGCCCACAAGGGCCTGCTCTATGCCGCAGCCGTCCTGGCCGCCACGGCCCTGGACCTGCTGACGGACCCGGAGGCCCTGGCAGCCGTCCGGGCAGAATTTGAAGCCCGCTCCGCCGAAGGCTACGTCTGCCCCATCGAACCGGACGCCGTCCCAAGAATCGCCGGGGAAGCGTGAAAATTTGACAATGAACAGGGCCGTAGGGGTGGCTATTTGCGTGCGTCGAGCCTTTCAAATTCAAATTTCTCTTTCTCTCCCCGTTGGTTTTTACAAATTCCCCGCGGTTTCGTCCTGGAAATTTGGACGTTTCGCGGGGTTTACATCATCCCTTTACCATGCTAAAATACCACCGTGTTAGTCAATTAGTTGCTTACGCAATATTTAGGAGGAAAAGAACATGAAAAAGATGATCGCACTGCTGCTGGCAGCTATGATGGTCCTGGGCCTGGCGGCCTGCGGACAGAAGGAAGCGGCGCCCGCCGCCTCGGACTCCGACCTGGCCTATGTGCAGGAGAAGGGCACCCTGATTGTGGGCATCACCGACTTCGCCCCCATGGATTACCAGGAGAACGGCGAATGGGTCGGCTTTGACGCCGACATGGCCAAGGCCTTTGCCGAGAGCCTGGGTGTGGAGTGCCAGTTCGTGGAGATCAACTGGGACACCAAGATCATGGAGCTGGACAGCAAGAACCTGGACTGCGTGTGGAACGGCATGACGCTGACCTCTGAGGTCACCTCCGCCATGGAGTGCTCCAACGCCTACTGCAACAACGCCCAGGTCATCGTGGTGCCCGCCGACGTGGCGGATCAGTACGCCGACGCCGAGAGCTGCAAGGACCTGACCTTCGCCGTGGAAGCCGGCTCCGCCGGTGAAGCCGCCGTCATCGACCTTGGCTACAACTACGTTTCCGTCACCGACCAGGCCAGCGCGCTGATGGAGGTCGCCTCCGGCACGTCCGACGCCGCCGTCATTGACCTGCTCATGGCCGGCGCCATGATCGGCGAAGGCACCAGCTACGCCAACCTGACCCACACCGCCGAGCTGACCACCGAGGAATACGGCGTGGGCTTCCGCAAGGGCTCCGACCTGGCCGCCGCCCTCAATGAATTCCTCTCCGCCGCCTACGCCGACGGCAGCCTGCGGGCCTGCGCCGAAACCTACGGCGTCCAGGACGCGCTGATCGCCCAGTAAAAAACAGAAGGCCCTTGTGCCCCTTGCGGGCGGCTAATAGCCGCCCCTACAGGGGGGCACAAGGACTGTTCAGATTTTTGATCCTTCCCCATTGGAGGCGTGCCTATGTTTGCAACGGTCATTTCCGCGTTGAACCAGGGCTTTTTAACCACCCTGGCTCTTTTTTTGATCACCCTGGCGGGCGCGCTGCCCCTGGGGCTTTTGATTTCCTTCGGTTCCATGAGCCGGTTCCGGCCCCTCAAGTACGTCATGCGCACCATCGTCTGGGTCTTCCGCGGCTCTCCCCTGCTCCTGCAGCTGTTCATCATCTTCTATGTGCCCGGCGAGCTGAACCATAACATCTGGGCCTTTTCCAGCGGCCGCTTCTGGGCCGCGGCGGCGGCGTTCATTCTCAACTACGCCTGCTACTTCTCCGAGATCTACCGCGGCGGCATCGAGTCCATTCCGAGAGGCCAGGACGAGGCCGGTCTGGTGCTGGGCATGACCAAGCGCCAGATTTTCTTCAAGGTCAAGCTGATGCAGCTGGTCCGGCGCATCGTGCCGCCCATGTCCAACGAGATCATCACCCTGGTCAAGGACACCTCCCTCGCCAACTCCATCGCATTGGCCGAGGTCATCTGGGCCGGCAAAAAGTTCATGAAGAGCGACGGCCTGGTGTGGCCCCTGTTCTTCACCGGCCTGTACTATCTGGCCTTTACCGGCGTCCTGACGCTGCTCTTCGCCTGGGTGGAGAAGAAGCTCAGCTACTACCGCGTGTAAGGAGGGATTCCCATGGCAATGCTGGAAGTTTCCCACATCGAAAAACGCTTCGGCAACACCGAGGTGCTCAAGGACATCAGCTTCTCTCTGGAGCAGGGCCAGTCCCTGGCCATCATCGGCTCCTCCGGCTCCGGCAAGACCACCCTGCTCCGGTGTCTCAACTTTCTCGAATCGCCGGACGCCGGGACCATCACCGTGGACGGCAATCTGCTGCTGGACGCGGCGGCGGCCGGAAAGACGTCGGAAAAGGAGATTCGGAAAAAGCGGCTGCGGTTCGGCCTGGTGTTCCAGAATTTCAATCTGTTCCCCCAGTATACGGCCCTGGAAAACGTCATGCTGGCAAGCCAACTGCTGGCCAAGGAGCGGCCGGACTACAAGCAGAACAAGAAGGCCATTCTGGCAGAGATCCGGAGCCGCGGCGAGGCGCTGCTGACCCAGGTGGGCCTCAAGGACCGGATGGACAACTACCCGGACCAGCTCTCCGGCGGCCAGCAGCAGCGGGTGGCCATCGCCCGGGCCTTGGCCTTGGACCCGGACATTCTCTGCTTCGACGAGCCCACCTCGGCCCTGGACCCGGAG
>CAMEIU010000104.1 GCA_945918815.1 uncultured Clostridia bacterium | reverse complement strand
CCCCGAAGGTGGCGGACAGGGCGGTGACCACGGTGCGAAGGAGCAGGCCGGGCTGCCGTTCCGCCCCAAGGAGCTGCCGGTAGACCCGGCCGGAAAAGAGATAGATGCCCAGCACCGCCGCGAAGGACAGATGCATGCCGGCGCTGGCGACGGCCCAGGGATTTTGCAGCAGCAGGACCAACGCCGCCGCGGCCAGGGCCGTGGGCACGTCGTACTCCCGTTTCACCAGCATGGCCCCCAGCAGCAGGACCTCCATGACCGCCGCCCGGATCACCGACGGGGAGCCGCCGGTCATGACCGCGAAAAAGCAGACCAGGGGAATGCCCAGCCAGGCCGCCGCCTTGGAGCGGACGCCCAGAAAAAGGGTCAGCAGGGTCAGCAGCATGGTCACATGCATCCCGGACACGGCGATGGCGTGGCTGACGCCTGCCACGGCCATGTCGTTCCGGTCCCCATAGGACAGCTCCCACCGGTCGCCGGTCAGGACCGCCCGCAGCAGCCCGGCGGCCTGCCCCTCATAGAGACGGTGAATCCGGTCCTGGAGCCACCGGCGCACCCGGGCCGTCCAGGGGACGGTTCCGGTTTCCACGGTCAGCTCCGAGGAAGCATAGAGCAGGACCACCGTGCCGCCGGACCGGGCGGTGAGGCTATCGCCGGACAAGGGCTCCGTGCCGGTCCGATGGAGCTCCGCCGTACAGGTCACGGTGTCGCCGGGCTCCGGCAGGTCCTCCATGGAATCGGCGTAGAGCACGGCCCCGCAGTCCCGGCCCTGCCATTGCAGCCGCACGTCCATGGCAATTCCGTACTCCGTCTCCCAGGGCCAGTCCGTGACACGGACTGTGACAGTTTGCTCGCTCCCGTCCAGGTCCCGGACCGGCGGCAGCAGCAGCGCCTCATAGAGAAAGCACCATAAAATTCCGGTGCAGAGGCCCAGACAGGCCACGCAAGCGAGCCGGGACCAGGAAGGCCCCAGCAAAAGCAGCAGCGCGGCGGCCGTCAGGGATCCGAGGACAATCCACAGGACGCACCGCTCCTGCCAGAGATAGACATACAGGCCCGCCGCCAGGGCGAAGGCCCCGGCGAACCAGCCCAGCCGCCGCATCAGCGGTCGTCCCGGAGGCCCAGGATATAGTCGGTGGAGGTCCCGTAGAGCTTCGCCAGCTCCACCACGGCCCACACCGGCACCTCCCGCTCCCCCAGCTCATACCGCCGGTAGACGCTTCGCTGCAAATGCAGATGGTCCGCCACGGTCTGCTGCGTCAGATCCGCGTCCTCCCGCAAATCCCGAATTCTTGTATACTGCATGGTCATCACCCAATTGGATGATACCAAATGGAGCCACCAAATGTCGAAATTTGGCACCATACGGAGCCAAAAATTGTCGAAAAAAGATGCAGGACCACGCAAAAGCCTATGCGTTGCTTGCATTTTTCCATTTCCTGTAATATTGTGTCTATGGTACCCCACATAGGGTACCGGGCGCTGCACAACGGCAGGCGGTTTGCCACTCCACCCGAAAGGGGGGATGGTCATGCCAATTACATTGACCTTTCACATTCTGCGCTGGACTGTGACGATCAGAGTAAAAAGCAGAAACCGCCACTCGGCAAAGTGACGGTTTCAAGGCTTATTCTTGACTCTCTAAGCTAACCGGGCTAACCGCTTGTCGCAGCGCCCTTTCTGTATTCATTATATGCCGCTCAATTGGTCTTGTCAAGTCCCAGGCAGTTCAATCACCTTGTCCCCCTACAAGGGGGCACGAGGACCTGTACAAATAGCAGGCCATTGATCACAGGATCTGATTGAATTCAACCTGCTCGCCGCCGGGGGTGCGGATTTTAAAATAGCGGATGCCGTGGTCCCAGAAGCGGTCAATGGACTCGATGCCCTGGGTGGTAATCTCATAGCCCTGCTCCAGGGCATAGGCATAGTCCTGTTCAATGTCCCGGGAGGTGTAGGCGATATGGTCGATCTTGCCAATGGCCGCCTCCGGCTGTTCCTTGCCGTTGTAGATCTCATAGGTGACGCCGCCATTCTGGATGAAATAGCATTCGCCAAAATGGCCGATGATCCGAAAGCCCAGGACCTCCACATAATACCGAACATCTGCCTCCACATCAATGGATGCAATGCCGATATGGTCCAGGGATCTGCCTTTTAACATATTGTTTCCTCCGTTCCATTGCTGCTGTGTCTGTCAGCGATATCCGGAAAGTTATAAACCGATGGTCTTTTGCAGTGCCGGGAAGCTGTCGGAGAGGAAGTCGGCGCCGGCGGCCAGGAGCTGCTCGGGGCTGCGGTAGCCCCAGGTGACACCGGCGGCAAGAAAGCCCATTTTGGAGGCGAACTCCATGTCCGTGTCGCCGTCTCCCACAAAGAGAATTTCCTCCGGCTCCAGGCCCAGGGTCTCACAGGCCAGACGGCCCGCGTCCACGGCGGGCTTCAGAGGGCGGCTGCCGTTGTTGCCCCAGACAAAGGCCCAGGGGACCTCCGGGAAGTAGTGGGAGATGATTTTCTGTCCCGTGGTCTCGGTCTTGTTGGAGATGACGGCCACCCGGATTCCGGCTTCGGTCAGGGCTTGCAGGAATTCCTTTACCCCGGGGAAATACCGGGTGTGAATGGTGCAGTGTTCGGGATAGTAGGCCAGATAGTCGGCCAGGGCCTTTTGGTAGACCTCCTCCGGCGTGCCCTCGGGCACCGCCAGACGGAACAGGGTCCGGATGCCGTGGCCCACCAGATGCTTGTATTCCTCGATTGGATACGCAGGCAAACCGTATCGGCACAGGGCCGTGTTGGCGCCTGTGCCGATATCGGCGACCGTATCCAAAAGGGTGCCGTCCAAATCAAAGATGGCGGCTTTGACCTTTTGGAAATTCATATGGAATTACACACCAGCCTTTGCGGTACGGATGATCTCGGCTTCGGTGGCAGTGGTCTTGGAGACGTAGCCGTCCAGAGGCAGGACGCGGGCATTGACGGCGTCCACGATCCACTCAGCCTGCGGGAAGAAGAACTCGTCGAACTCGTAGGGAGGCGTGATCCAGTTCTTCGCGCCGATGACCACGGGAGGCGCATCCAGATAGTCGAAGCAGAGGGTGGTGACGTTCTGGGCGATGTCGTTGAGGAAGCTGCCGCGGGCGCAGGCGTCGGAGGCCAGGATCACGCGGCCGGTCTTCTTGACGGACTCCACGATCTCGGTGTAGTCCAGGGGCACCAGGGAGGGCATGTTGATGATGTCGGCCTCCATGCCGTACTTCTCAGACAGCTCCTTGGCGGCATCCACGGCGCGGTACAGGGTTGCGCCGATGGTCAGGATGGTCAGATCCTTGCCGTCGCGGACCTTGTTCACGCCGCCCACGGGCCACTCGTACTCTTCCTTGGGCACGCCGCCCTTGCGGAACTCTTCGCCCTTGTCGTAAATTCTCTGGGACTCCATGATGATGCAGGGATCGGTGCCGTTGAGGGCGGCCTGCATGATGCCCTTGGCCTCGTAAGGCGTGGCCGGGAAGAAGACCTTCAGGCCGGGGATGTGGGACACCAGGGCGACCCAGTCCTGAGAGTGCTGGGCACCGTACTTGGCGCCGACGGACATACGCAGGATCATGGGCATCTTCAGGATACCGGCGGACATGGCCTGCCACTTGGACATCTGGTTGAACACTTCGTCACCGGCACGGCCCAGGAAGTCGCAGTACATGAGCTCGACCACGGCGCGGCCGCCGCACATGCAGTAGCCCACGGCGGAGCCGATGATGGCAGCCTCGGAGATGGGAGAGTTGAACAGGCGGCTGTAGGGGATCACGTCCATGAGGCCGCGGTACACGGCGTATGCGCCGCCCCAGTCGCGGACGTCTTCGCCGTAGGCCACCAGAGTGGGATCCTCATAGTACTTGTTGATCAGGGGCTCGAAGATGGCGTCGCGGATGTTGTAGACCTTCATCTTGGAGTAGGCGGTGCCGTCGGGCGCGAAGGCGGAATGCTCCTTCTTGTCCAGGTCGGCGTAACGCTTGCAGGACTCCTTGGGACCGGTGACGCGGATCTTGCCTTCGGGATCCATGGAGCGGACGGTCTCGTTGGAGAACATCAGGTTGGCCACATAGTCGGGCTCCTTGTGGAAGTCCACATAGGGGCTGATCTCCTTGTCGGAGGCGGCGCGGCAGATCATGGTCATGCGGTCGCTGGTCTCCTTGAGGATCTCTTCAAACTTGCTGTCGGGAGCGACGCCGGCGTCCACCAGAGCCTTGCGGTAGGTGACGATGGGATCGTAGGAACGCCAGGCTTCGATCTCTTCCTTGGTGCGGTAGGCGTTCTGGTCGGAGGTGGAGTGACCCACCAGACGGTAGGTGACCACGTCCAGCAGGACAGGACCGTCGTTGTTGGCGATGAGCTCCTTCTTGCGGCGGTAGGCGTCGATGACAGCCAGGGGGTTCCAGCCGTCCACGCGCTCGGCGTGCATCTGGTTGGGGGTGATGCCGGCGCCGATCCGGGCCAGCATATCGTAGGCCATGGTCTCGCCGCGGGTCTGGCCGCCCATGCCGTAGGAGTTGTTGAACACGTTGAAGATCACCGGCAGACCGCCCTTGCGGCCCTCCTCCCACAGGGTCTTGTACTGATCCATGGCGGCGAAGTTGAAGGCTTCCCACACGGGGCCGCAGCCCAGGGAGGCGTCGCCGATGTTGCAGACAACCAGGCCCTTCTTGTCGTTGTTCTTCTTATACAGGGCTGCGCCGGCCGCGATGGTGGCGGAGCCGCCGACGATGGCGTTGTTGGGATAGACGCCGAAGGGCAGGAAGAAGGCGTGCATGGAGCCGCCCATGCCGTGATGGAAGCCGTTCTCCCGGGCGAAGATCTCGGCCAGCGTGCCGTAGAGGATGAAGCGGATGGCCAGCTCTTTCACGTTGTCGGTCTTGCCGAACTTCTCCACGGCGCGGAGGGTCTTGCCGCCCAGGAAGTTCTCCATGACGTCCATGAGTTCCTTGTCGCTCATCTTCTCGATGCAGCTCAGGCTCTTGGCCAGGATCTCGGAGTGGGAGCGGTGGGAGCCGAAGATGATGTCGTCCTTATCCAGCAGATACGCCTCGCCGACGCAGGAGGCTTCCTGGCCCAGGGACAGGTGGGCGGGACCGGGATAGGTGGTCTCGATGCCGTTGTAGTTGGCCTGGGTCTTGATGAGGGTCAGCATATGCTCGAACTCGCGGAGGATGGTGATGTCGCGGTAGATGCGGATCAGGTCCTCGTCGGAGTAGTTCTTGCGCTCTTCCTCGATGGTCTTATTGTAGGTGCAAACGGGGATGTCTTCAAAATGGATGGACCCGGCGGCTCTGGTAGCCACAGGATCGACGAACAAAGATTTGGGCATTGTTGATACATCCTTTCATATTTGAGTTTTTCCTCCCCTGTAGGGCGCGGCGACCCGACGCGCCGTTTGGCAGCCGGTTATGGGACGCAGTTGCCTGCATACGGCACGTCCAGTGGCCGTGCCCTACAGGGGGCTCAGATTTCAAACAGTCCTTCCCGGATAACCTCGCAGACGGAGGGGTGCGGGAAGACCAGCTTTTTCAGCTGGTTCAGGGGCAGCTGGGTTTCCAGCATCAGGGCCGCGCCGTAGATGATCTCGGAGGAATAGTTGCCGAGCATCTGGACGCCCACCAGACACTGCCGGTCCAGATCGTAGACCAGCTTGCAGAAGCCGTCGCCGCCGATGTTCTCGGCCAGGTACCGGCCGGAGGTGCGCATGGAGGTCTTGACCACCTTCACATGGAGGCCCTTCTTCTCCGCGCTCTCCTGGGTCTCGCCCACGGAGGCCACCTCGGGGTTGGTGTAGATGACGGAGGGGATGGCCTCGTATCGCATCTCGTCGGGAATGCCCAGCATGTGGTTCACGGCCACTTCGGCCTCCCGGTAGGCGGTGTGGGCCAGCATCAGCTTCCCGTTGCAGTCGCCCACGGCGTAGACGCCCTGGACGTTGGTGCACATGTGGCGGTCAGTGACCACCGCGCCCCGCTCGGTCTGGACGTGAAGGGCCTCCAGGTTGAGCCCGGCCACGTTGGCCCGCCGTCCGGCGGACAGCAGCACCTTGCCGCAGGGCAGCACATGGGTGCCCTCGGCGTCCTCATAGGTGACGGAATCGGTGCCGACCTCCAGGAGCTTGGCGGAGAGCTTGAACACCATGCCCTCCTTCTTATAGGTTTTCATGAGGCTGTCGCAGATCTCCTGGTCCGTGGGACCGGCGATCTTGGGCATCATCTCAATGATGGTGACCTTGACGCCGACGGTGGCGAAATAGCAGGCCATTTCCAATCCGATGACGCCGCCGCCCATGCAGACGATGGACTCCGGCAGCTCCTTCAGCTCCAACGCCTCCCGGTTGGTCACCACGAAGCCGGAGGCCAGGCCCTCTTTGAGGCCCGGAACCGGCGGCACGGCGGTGACGGAGCCGGTGGCGATCACCAGGCGGCCGGCGGACAGCAGCTCGCCTCCTGCCCGGACCTGGAAGGTCCCGTCCGCCGCCCGGCCTTCAATTTTTGCTTCGGCCATGTAAACTGGGATGTTGTTGGCTTTCATGGTGGCTTTGACGCCGGTGACCAGGGCTTTGACCACCCGGTCCTTGCGGGCCACCACTTTTGCGTGGTCAATGGATACGTTCTCCGCCGACACGCCGTAGTCCGCGCCGTGCTTGGCGGCGGAATACTGCTTGGCGCAGTACAGCAGGCTCTTGGTGGGCACGCAGCCCTCGTTGAGGCAGGTGCCTCCCATCCATCTCTTCTCGATCAGGGCCGCTTTCAAGCCGCCCTGGGCGGCGCGCTCCGCACTCAGGTAGCCGCCGGGGCCACCGCCAATGACGATGACATCGTATTTTTCCATGGTCGGATAAACTCCTTCTCTATTTTGCCAGCAAGGTCAGGAAATTCTCCAGATTCTTGCACAGCGCCTGCATGAAGCGGGCAGCGGGCGCGCCGTCCACCACGCGGTGGTCAAAGGTCAGAGACAGGCCCATGGCCGGATAGGTCTCGATCTTACCGTCGGTGACGGACTTGATCTTGGTCTGAATGTTGCACACGCCCAGAATGCCGGTCTGCGGCGGGTTGATGACGGGTGTAAAGGCTTCGCAGCCGAAGGAGCCGATGTTGGTGACGGTGAAGGTGCCGCCGGACATCTTGTCCAGAGGCAGGCTGCCGTCACGGGCCTGGGCGGCCAGCTCCTTGGCCTCCACGGACAGCTCCAGCAGAGACTTCTTGTCGGCGTTGAAGATGACGGGCACCAGCAAGCCTCTGGGGGTGTCGCAGGCGAAGACCAGATGGACCGGCTTGAACTGACGCACCACGTTGTCCTCCAGCATGTTGGCGTTGAGGTCCGGGCAGGTCTGGATGGTCCGGGTCACGGCGAACATGACCATGTCGTTGAGGGAGATCTTGCCCATGGGGCCTTCCAGCGGCTTGAGCAGCTTGCGGTAGGCCTGAATCTGGGTGGCGTCGAAGCTGAATTGCTGGGTCAGCTGGGCCATGGTGGACAGGGACTGCATCATGGACTTGGCCGTGGCGCGGCGGACGCCGTTGAACTTCACGTCCACATACTCGGCCTCGGCGGGAGCGGCGGCGGCAGGGGCAGCGGCAGGCGCCGGGGCGGCAGAGGGAGCCGGAGCAGCCACAGGGGCAGGCGCGGCGGCGGGCGCCGGGGCGGCCTTGCGGGCGGGACCCTCGGCCATGACGCGGCGGACGTCGCGCTCAATAATGCGGCCGTTGGGACCGGTGCCCTTGCAGCCGGTCAGATCCACGTTGGCCTGCTTGGCCAGGGCTCTGGCTCTGGGGGAGATGGGAGAGCCGTCGTTGGAGGTGTCCTCGGCTTCGGCGGGGGCGGCAGCGGCGGGAACCACGGCGGGATTGCCGCTGATGCCCTTGAGGCACTCAAAGGCGTCGCCGGGATTGCCCACGGCGCAGACGTTGGTGAGG
>CAMEIU010000103.1 GCA_945918815.1 uncultured Clostridia bacterium | reverse complement strand
GAACGCCGCCGGTCCCACCACGGGCCATCGGGAGCGGCGCTCCGACGGCAAGGCTCCCAAGGAAATGGTGTTCATCCAGTGCGTGGGCAGCCGCTGTGCCGACGACCGGGGCAAGCCCTATTGCTCCAAAATCTGCTGCATGTACACCGCCAAGCACGCCATGCTGATCCGGGACAAGTACCCGGATGTCCACGTCACCGTGTTCTACATCGACGTGCGGACCCCCGGCAAGAACTTCGACGAGTTCTACCGCCGGGCTGTGGAGGAATACGGCGTCAATTACATCAAGGGCCAGGTGGGCAAGGTGGCGCCCCAGCCCGACGGCTCTCTGCTGGTCCAGGCCGTGGACCTGCTGGAAAACAGGCAGATCCGCATGAAGGCCGACATGGTGGTCCTGGCCACGGCCATTGAGCCGAACCCGGACGTTCGGAAGATCGCCACCATGCTCACCGCCAGCATCGACACCAACAACTTCCTGACCGAGGCCCACCCCAAGCTGCGGCCGGTGGAATCCCCCACGGCGGGCGTGTTCCTGTCCGGCGTGTGCCAGGGTCCCAAGGACATTCCCGAGACTGTGGCCCAGGCGGGGGCGGCGGCGGTGAAGGTCATCGGCCTGCTGGCCAAGGACAAGCTGCTGACCAACCCCTGCACCGCCAAGTCCGACGAGCTGCTGTGCAACGGCTGCTCCGCCTGCGCCAACGTGTGTCCCTACGGGGCCATCACCTACGAGGAGCGGCAGGTCAACGACCACGGCGTCCGGGAGGTCCGGCGTCTGGCCAAAGTCAACAACGCCCTGTGCCAGGGCTGCGGCGCATGTACCGTGGCCTGCCCCTCCGGGGCCATGGACCTGCAGGGCTTCTCCAACAGGCAAATCATCGCGGAGGTGGACGCCATATGCCGATAAATCAAGAAGAATTTCGGCCCCTGATCGTGGCCTTCTGCTGCAACTGGTGCAGCTACGCCGGTGCGGATCTGGCAGGCTCCAGCCGCTTGAGCTACCCGGCCGACGTGAAAATCATCCGGGTGCCCTGCTCCTGCCGGGTGAACCCCATGTTCATTCTCCGTGCCTTTGAGAAGGGCGCCGACGGCGTCATCCTCTGCGGCTGCCATCCCGGCGACTGCCACTATTCCACCGGCAACTACTACGCCCGGCGGCGCATGACGCTGCTGTTCTCCATGCTGGACTATCTGGGCGTGGAAAACGGCCGGACCCGGGTGGAGTGGGTCTCCGCCGCCGAGGGCGCCAAGTTCTCCGCCACCATGAACGAGTTTGTGGAAAAAATTCATTCCCTCGGGAAAAACGTCAGATTGGGGGATTTGCGATGCAGGAATTGATCGACCGGGCCAAAGCCCTGCTGGAAGACGGCACGGTCCGGCGGGTCCTGGGCTGGAAAACCGGCGACCTGCCCTATGATCCCGAACCAGCCTATTTTGAAACCCCGGAATCGTTAAAAGACTTCGTCTACAACGGCTTCTGCGGAGCCAACCTGAGCAAGTACATGATCGAAGCCTCCAAGCTGGAGGGCAGAACCCTGGTATGCCTGAAACCCTGCGACACCTACAGCTTCAACCAGCTTCTGGCCGAGCACCGGGTGGACCGGGACAAGGCCTACATCCTCGGCGTGGGCTGCAAGGGCAAGCTGAGCATGGAAAAAATCAAGGCAGCCGGAATCAAGGGCATCCGTTCCGTCTCCGGGGCGGAACTGACAGACCCGGCCGAAACGCTTTTCTTTGACACCCTCTACGGGAAGGCGGAGATGCCCTACCGGGACGCCATGCTGGAGCGGTGCCATGTGTGCCGGGGCAAGACCCATGCGGTCTACGACGCGCTGATCGGCGACTCCAAGGACACCACCGACGCCGACCGCTTTGACGAGGTCCGGCGCATTGAGGCCCTGTCTCCCGAAGAGAAGTTCGCCTTCTTTCAGAAGGAGTTGAGCAAGTGCATCCGCTGCAACGCCTGCCGGAACGTCTGCCCGGCCTGCAGCTGCCGCCAGTGCGTCTTCGACAGTGCCAAATTCGACAGCGCCCAGAAGGCCAACGCGGATTCCTTTGAGGAAAAGATGTTCCACATCATCCGGGCCTTCGATGTGGCGGGCCGCTGCACCGACTGCGGGGAATGCAGCCGGGTCTGTCCCCAGGGCATCCCGCTGCACCTGTTCAACCGGAAATTCATCAAGGACATTAACGAGCTCTACGGCGACTATCAGGCCGGCGCGGACCCAACGGCGAAAGCGCCCCTGACCAGCTTCACCTTAGACGACGCGGAGCCCAACATTGTGGCGGAAAGGGGTTAAGGGATGAAGCGAATCAAACTGGAACACCTGAAGGCCCTTTACCGGCGTATTTCGGAGACCCGGGCCCTGTATCTGCCCGTCCGGTCCGCCGGAAAGACCAACTTCGCCTTCTGGACCGAGGACGCGGAGGCGGACCTGGACACCCTGAAAACCGTCAAGTCCCCCAAGGATGCGTTCTTCCCCCAGAGCGAAACCCTCTACACCTGCCGCCGGGAGGGCCAAAAGCTCCATGTGGAGCCGGAGGAACTGGCAAATCAGGACTTCGTGGTCTTCGGCATGAAAGCCTGCGACGTACAGGGCGTCCGGGTCCTGGACCAGGTGTTTTTAAAGGACCCGGTGGACAGCTTTTATGCCGCCCGCCGCCAACACGGGACCATCGTGTCCCTGGCCTGCCATGCGCCGGAGGAGACCTGCTTCTGCAAGGTCTTCCAAATCGACTGCGCCGCCCCGGCAGGAGACGTGGCGGCCTGGATCGCGGCGGAATATCTCTACTGGCAGCCGCAGACCGAAAAGGGCGAGGCTTTGACGGAACTGGTTTCTGACCTCTTGGAGGACGCGGAGACCGCGCCCGTGGATGCGGAGCAGGCTGCCATCCGGGCCATGGTGGAGCAGCTGCCCTATTCCCATCTGTCCCTGGAGGGCTGGAACGGGAACGCCACGGAGGAAAAGTTCGACAGTCCTCTGTGGGAGCAGCTCTACAAGCCCTGTCTGGCCTGCGGGACCTGCACCTTTGTGTGTCCCACCTGTCAGTGCTATGACATCAAAGACTACGACACGGGCAAGGGCGTCCAGCGGTACCGCTGCTGGGACTCCTGCATGTACTCCGATTTTACCATGATGGCCGCCGCCAACAGCCGCACCAGTCAGATGCAGCGGTTCCGCCAGCGGTTCATGCACAAGCTGGTCTACTTCCCGGCCAACAACGACGGCATGTACTCCTGCGTGGGCTGCGGCCGGTGCGTGGAGAAGTGCCCGGCCCATCTGAACATTGTCAAGGTCATCAAGGCCTTTGGAAAGGAGGACCCGTGATGCACGAGTGTAAATACAATCCCGGCTTCCTGCGGGACACCCTGATCCCCCAGGTGGGCGTCATCACCGGCGTCACCCAGGAGACCCCCGACGTGAAGACCTTCCGGGTCAACGCGCCGGAGGGCGGCAAGCTCTTTGAACACATGCCCGGCCAGTGCGCCATGGTCTGCGTCCCCGGCGTCAGCGAGGCCATGTTCTCCATCACATCCTCCCCCACCAACCGGGACTACCAGGAGTTTTCCATCAAGAAATGCGGCCAGCTGACCGAAGCGCTGCACACACTCCAAGTGGGCGACGAGATCACCGTCCGCGGCCCCTACGGCAACCACTTCCCCGTGGAGGACGCTTTGAAGGGCAAGGACCTGCTGTTCATTGCCGGCGGCATCGGCCTGGCGCCTCTCCGGTCCGTCATCAACTATGTTTTGGACAACCGGGCGGACTACGGCGCTGTGGACATTCTCTACGGCTCCCGCTCCGCCGATGACCTGGTGAAGCTCCAGGAAATTCAGGAGGTCTGGGCCAAGGCGCCCAATACCAACGTCTACCTGACCATCGACCGGCCCCAGGATGGCTGGGACGGCCATGTGGGCTTCGTCCCCGCCTATCTCAAGGAGATCGGCTTTTCCGCAGACAAGACGGCCCTGGTCTGCGGTCCTCCCATTATGATCAAGTTCGTCCTGACCGGTCTGCAGGAACTGGGCTTCTCCAAGGAGCAGGTCTACACCACGTTGGAGCTTCGCATGAAGTGCGGCGTGGGCAAATGCGGCCGCTGCAACATCGGCTCCAAGTACGTCTGCAAGGACGGCCCGGTGTTCCGCTGCGACCAACTGGACGAGCTGCCGCCGGAATATTAAGGCAATTGACAATGGGCAAAGCTGTCGGAAATCCAGTGTAAGGGCCGCATATATGCGGCCCCTACAGTCAGAATTGTCTAGTATCACACGACATCAGGGAAAGGATTGTCTTTTCTTATGGAAAAATTGGTAAATGTTTACTTCTACGGCAAGCGCTACGAGGTTCCGGCGGACTTGACCATTATGACGGCCATGGAGTACGCCGGGTACACCCTGACCCGGGGCTGCGGCTGCCGTCACGGGTTCTGCGGGGCCTGCGCCACCATCTACCGCATCAAGGGCAAGAACGAGCTGAAAACCTGTCTGGCCTGCCAGACTCAGGTGCAGGAGGGCATGTATGTGGCCTCCATTCCCTTCTTCCCCACGGACAAGCGGACCTACAACATCGAGGACCTGCGGCCCAATCAGCAGGTCATGATGGAGCTGTACCCGGAAATCTACAGCTGCATCGGCTGCAACGCCTGCACCAAGGCCTGCACCCAAAACCTGAACGTCATGCAGTACATCGCCTACGCCCAGCGGGGCGAGCTGGAACAATGCGCCGAGGAATCCTTCGACTGCGTGGGCTGCGGCTGCTGCTCCGTCCGCTGTCCCGCCGAGATCTCCCACCCCATGGTGGGCCTGCTGGCCCGGCGGCTCACCGGCAAATATATCGCCCCCGAGGCCAAGCACCTGACAGAGCGGGTGGAGGAAATCCACGCCGGACAGTATGACGATTTGATCGAGCAGATCATGCAGAAGCCCATTGCAGAAATGCAGGAGCTGTACAACCATCGGGACATTGAGAAATAAGGAGGCAGACCATGTTTACACCGGAAATGCTTGAATCCATCCGCAAGGTGGAGGCCACCCGGCCGGCCCGCATGGGCATGGAGCCCCGGCGCATGACTGCCGAGGAAAAGGACGCACTGCTGAGGGCCTACCACCCGGACTACAGGACCGACGGCTTCGCCGAAATTCAGATTGGCCCCAACAAGGGCCAGAAGGCGCCCACGGAGCTGCGGAATCTGCTCCACTCCAACAGCCGTCTGCTGGGTCAGGACATCGACCTTCAGAAGATCGACTACGACGTGGACGTGCTGGTCATCGGCGGCGGCGGCGCGGGCGCGGCCGCGGCCATTGAGGCCCACGAGGCCGGGTCCAATGTCATGATGGTCACGAAGCTGCGCATCGGCGACGCCAACACCATGATGGCAGAGGGTGGCATCCAGGCCGCCGACAAGCCCGGCGACTCCCCGGTCCAGCACTATCTGGACGCCTTCGGCGGCGGCCACTTCGCCGCCCGGCCGGAGCTCTTGAAGCGGCTGGTCATGGAGGCCCCAGACGCCATTCAGTGGCTCAACCGCCTGGGCGTCATGTTCGACAAGGACACCGAGGGCAACATGATCACCACCCACGGCGGCGGCACCTCCCGGAAGCGGATGCACGCCTGCAAGGACTACTCCGGCGCGGAGATCATGCGGACCCTGCGGGACGAGGTTCTGAACCGGAAAATCCCCGTGGTGGAATTCACCTCCGCCGTGGAGCTGATCAAGGACGACCGGGGCCAGGTCGCCGGTGCAGTGCTGCTAAATATGGAGACCGGCGACTATCTGGTGGCCCGGGCCAAGACCGTGATTCTGGCCACCGGCGGCGCGGGACGGCTCCACTACCAGGGCTTCCCCACCTCCAACCACTACGGCGCCACGGCAGACGGTCTGATTCTCGGCTACCGGGCCGGCGTGCCCCTGCTGTATCAGGACACCATTCAGTACCATCCCACCGGCGTGGCCTATCCCGCCCAGATCTACGGCGCGCTGGTCACGGAGAAGGTCCGGTCCCTGGGGGCCATGCTGGTCAACGTGGACGGCGAGGCCTTTATGCATCCCCTGGAGACCCGGGATGTGGCCGCCGCCTCCATCATCCGCGAATGCACCGGCCGCCATAAGGGCGTGACCACGCCCCTGGGCAGCGGCGTCTGGCTGGACACCCCCATGATGGAGGAAATCGGCGGTCCCGGCACCATCGAGGCCCGCATTCCCGCCATGCTGCGGATGTACCTGAACTATGATATCGATATGCGCAAGGAGCCCATTCTGGTCTATCCCACCCTCCACTACCAGAACGGCGGTCTGGAAATCAACGGCGACGGCTTCACCAAGACCATTGACAACCTGCTGGTGGCCGGCGAGGCGGTGGGCGGCATCCACGGCCGGAACCGGCTCATGGGCAACTCTTTGCTGGACATCATCGTCTTCGGCCGCAATGCAGGCAAGGCCGCGGCCGCCAAGGCGAAAGCCGTGGATCTGGGAACCATGAACCTGGACCACATCGAAGCCTACGCCCGGGAACTGGACGAAGCCGGAATCACAGAGCCCGGCGTCTCCCCCCTGCTGCTGCCCCGGTATGCACGGCATGAGAGATAGGCTTTTTCCTGTGCTTCCTCTGGGTTTTGGTTGACAGATTGATAAACCATTCAGTAAAATGAAAATGCTTGCAGGTTTTCGCCTGCACGCTGTACCAAATGAAACGACATCGCAGCGCACCCAAAGCCTTCCCCTTGCGGGGAAGGTGGCCCGGCGCAGCCGGGTCGGATGAGGTGTGCTGCGCGGGAACAGGAGGTTTTTATGCGAGAAATTGACGTCAGCCGCCTGACGGAGGTCATTGCGCGGCTGTGCATGGAGGCCAACGAGCATCTGCCCCAGGACGTGCAGGCCGCCATCCGGCAGTGCCGGGCCTGCGAGGACTGGGACATCGCCCAGGGCGTCTTAGACAACATCATTGAAAACTTTGAAATCGCCGACCGGGAAGAGGTTCCCATCTGTCAGGATACGGGCATGGCCTGCGTGTTCCTGGAGATCGGCCAGGACGTCCATTTCGTGGGCGGCGACCTCAGGGAGGCTGTGGACGAGGGCGTCCGCCGGGGCTACGACAAAGGATATCTCCGCAAGTCCGTGGTCCGGGACCCGGTGCGCCGGGGCAACACCGGCGACAACACCCCCGCCATGCTCTACACGGAGATCGTCCCCGGAGATCGGGTGACGGTCACCGTGGGTCCCAAGGGCTTCGGCAGCGAAAACATGAGCGCCATTCGGATGTTCAAGCCCTCCGCCGGGCTCCAGGGCATCAAGGACTTTATTCTCGAGACCGTGGAGAACGCCGGGCCCAATCCCTGCCCGCCCATGGTCATCGGCGTGGGCATCGGCGGCACCTTTGACAAAGCGGCGCTGCTGGCCAAAAAGGCCCTGATGCGGCCCCTGGGTTCCCACCATCCCGACCCCTTCTACGCGGAACTGGAAGATGAAATGCTGGAAAAGGTCAACCAATTGGGCATCGGCCCCCAGGGCTTCGGTGGCAAAACCACGGCCATCGGCCTGAACATTGAGACCCTGCCCACCCACATTGCCGGGATGCCCTGCGCCATCAACATCAACTGCCATGTGACCCGCCACAAAACGGAGGTGCTGTAAATGGAAAAGCGAATCACCTTACCGCTGACCGCGGAACTGGCCCGCAGCCTCCATGCCGGGGACTGGGTCCTGCTGACCGGCACCGTCTACACCTCCCGGGACGCGGGCCACACGCGCATGTGCGAAGCACTGGCCAAGGGAGAGCCCCGGCCCTTTGCCCCCACCGACGCCACCATTTATTACGTCGGCCCCACCCCGGCCAAGCCCGGCCAGGTCATTGGCTCCGCCGGTCCCACCACCTCCGGCCGGATGGACGCCTACGCCCCCACCCTGATGTCCGTGGGCGCCAGAGGCATGATCGGCAAGGGCGCCCGGCTGCCCGAGGTGGTGGAGGCCATGAAGAAA
>CAMEIU010000102.1 GCA_945918815.1 uncultured Clostridia bacterium | reverse complement strand
GTTCAAAAAACGCTGTCATTGCGAGCCAGTGCGCACACTGGCGCGGCAATCCGTTCCCCTGTACAGACCGATTTTACGGAAGTACTCAAAAACTTGCAACCTTTGGGATACGGATTGCCGCGTCGCTTCGCTCCTCGCAATGACAGTGCGGGATGCAGCCCCGTCATAAAAAATCCGTATGCTTACAAAAGCCGATCACCATAATTCCAATTTGTCCGGCAATTCCAGTATTATTGCCCGCCGAGGTAGGCTTTTTTCACGTCCTCGTTGACCAGCAGGGCGCTGGCGGAATCGTGGAGGACGATTTCGCCATTTTCCATGACATAGCCGCGGTTGGCCACCTTCAGGGCGGCGTTGGAGTTCTGCTCGATCAGCAGAATCGGCATGCCGTCGGCGTTGATGCGCTTGATGATGGAGAAGATTTCCTGAATGATCAGGGGCGCCAGGCCCAGGGACGGCTCGTCCATCATCAGGATCTTCGGCTTCTGCATCAGGGCGCGGCCCACGGCCAGCATCTGCTGCTCGCCGCCGGACAGGGTGCCGGCCTGCTGGTTCTCGCGCTCCAGAAGCCGGGGGAACAGGTCGTAGACATAGTCGAAGTCGTTCTTGATGCCGCTCTTGTCCTTGCGCAGGTAGCAGCCCATATGCAGGTTTTCTTTGACTGTCAGGTTGGCAAACACATGGCGGCCCTCCAGGCACTGGGCCATGCCCTTGCCGGCGATGGTGTAGCCTTTCAGGTTGTCAATACGCTCACCCATGAACCGGATTTCGCCGCTGGCGATGTGGCCCAGCAGGCCGGAGATGGAGCGCAGGGTGGTGGTCTTGCCCGCACCGTTGGCGCCGATCAGGGTCACGATCTCGCCGTCGTTGACTTCCAGGCTGATGCCCTTCAAAGCATGGATCTCGCCATAATAGAAATGCAGGTCCTTGACCTCCAAAATCTTCTCAGACATCCAGTCCACCTCCCAGATACGCTTCAATGACGTCCGGATTCTGCTGAATTTCCTCCGGGGTGCCGTAGCCGATCCGCTTGCCGAAGCTGATGACGCAGATCTGATGGGTCACGTTCATGACCAGCTTCATATCGTGCTCCACCAGCAGCACGGTGATGCCCTTGTCGGCGATCTTGCGGATGGTCCGCTGCAGCTCTTCCTTCTCCGCGCCGTTCATACCGGCGGCCGGCTCGTCCAGAAGGATCATCTTCGGGTCGGAGGCCAGGGCGCGGCTGATTTCCAGGCGGCGCTGCTCGCCGTAGGACAGGTTGGAGGCCAGGAAATCGGCCTTGTCGCCCAGATCCATGAATTCCAGGATGTCGCGGCATTTTTCGACCACTTCCTTCTCCTCCTTCCGCTGGGCCGGGGTGCGAAGGACGGAAGCGAAGAGACCGCAGTGGGTACGGCTGTGGCAGCCGACCATGACGTTCTCCAGAACGGTCATTTTCTTGAACAGGTTGATGTTCTGATAGGTACGGGCGATGCCCAGGGAATTGACCTTATAGGCGGGCTTGCCCTGGATCTCCTGGCCGTCGAAGAGGACCTTGCCGGAGGTGGGCTTATACACGCCGCTGATCATGTTGAACAGGGTGGTTTTACCGGCGCCGTTGGGGCCGATGAGGCCGAAGATGGAGCCCTTCTGGACCTGGAAGTTCACCGCGTTGACGGCGACCAGGCCGCCGAAGCGAATGGTCAGGTCCTGGACCTCCAGCATGACGTTGTTGGTTTCGCTCATTGCGGTGTTCCCTCCTTCCCGGGTTTGCGCTTCTGACCTCTCTTACGAACAGCGGCCTTGAGCTTGGAGAACAGGCCCACGGTGCCGTTGGGCAGCAGGAACAGCACGATCAGAATCAGCACCGCATAGATCAGGGTCTGATAGGCGGCGAACTGCTGGAGCAGCTCGGTCATGACGGTGATAGCCGCCGCGCCGATCACGGAGCCGGACATGGTGGCGATGCCGCCGAAGAGCAGCATGGTCATGAACATGTTGGACTGGTCCTTGGTGAAGGTGTCCGGGCTGATGAAGCGGATCATGTGGGCGTACAATGCGCCGGCCAAACCGGCCGCGAAGGCGGAGATGGCGAAGGCCATGATCTTATACTTCGCCACGTTGATGCCCATACCGGCGGCGGCGTGGGGATTCTCGCGGACGGCGATGAAGGCCCGTCCCACCCGGGAGTTGATGATGTTCTTCTTGGTGATCAGGACCAATACCATCAGAATGGCCACCAGCCAGAAGTAGCTCTGATAGCTGCCAAGCTCCAGGCCGAAGATGGAGACCTTGGGGATGCCGGTGATGCCGGAGGGGCCGCCGGTCAGGGCGGAGCAGCTATTGACGAAGGTGTAGACCATGAGGCCGAAGGCGATGGTCAGCAGGGACAGGAAGTGCTTGACCAGCTTGGAGGCCGGGAAGGCGATGATGACGCCGAAGACCGTGGCCAGCAGAGCGCCGATGAAGATGGACAGGATGGGCGGCACGCCCAGGTTCTTGGACAGCAGGGCCGAGGTATAGGCGCCGATGGCGTAGAAGCCCGCCTGGCCGAAGCTGACCTGGCCGGTGTAGCCGAACAGCAGATCCAGGCCCGTAACCGCGATGGTGTAGATGCAAATGAAGTCCAGGATCATGGCCAGGTACCGGGTACGGAGCATGACCGCCGCCGCCACGCACAGCACCGCAATGGCAATGATCGAGAGCCGGTTCTTCTTCCAGAAGGCGGCGCCCTTCTGCTGGGTCAGTACAGTGTTCTGATTCATAGCCGCCCTCCTTACTCCATGACCTGCTCTTTGAACAGGCCGTTGGGCATGAAGATCATCACGATGATCAGAATTCCAAATGCGAAGAAGTCCTTATACAGGGAGGAGATGTAGAACGCACAGAAGGCTTCCACAAAGCCCAGGAACAGGCCGCCGACGATGGCGCCGTACATGTTGCCGTAGCCGCCGGTGACGGCGCCGGCAAAGGCCTTCTGGCCGATCAGGGCGCCCATGGCGGTGTACACGCCGTAGCTGGGTCCCAGAATGACGCCGGCCACGCCGGCCAGCATGGAGGCCAGGCCCCAGGCCACGCCTTTGGTCATGGGCACGTTGATGCCCAGGGCGGAGGCAGCCGTCTCATCCTGGGCCGCCGCACGCATAGCCGTACCAAAGCGGGTCTTCTGCATGAAGAAGTGGAGCAGCAGCATGAACAGGATGCCCACGGCCAGGACCAGCAGCCGGTCCGCCTCCACGGTGGTACCGAACAGATTGATGCTGAAGTTCAGGATGGGGGGGAACTGCATGGTGTTGGAGCCCCAGGCGAACATGGCAACATTCTGCAATACCATAGAAATGGCGATGGTGCATAGGATCACATACACCTGCTGCGCGCCCTTGGCCAGCAGCGACGTCACCAGGACCCGCTCCAAAAGCCAGCCCACAGTAAACATGATCACCATGACCAGGAGCAGGGAGAGCGCAAAAGGAAGATGCAGCGTTTTATAGAAGGTCATGCCTAAGAAGGCGCCGATCATCAGCATGTCGCCCTGGGCCAGGGACATCAGGCCGGAAGCCTTGTAAATCAGGCCGTAGCCCATGCCCACCAGGCCGTACACGCTGCCCTGCATCAAGGCGCCTATAATGAGTGTCAGCATACAGCAAATACTCCTTTACGACGGTTTCAAGGCAAAGCAGGAAGGGGTCTGTGTCCGCGCCCCTTCCTGCTTGCCGGTTCATTTGATTCGGGGCCAGGTTTCGGATCAGCCCTCGAACAGCGTGTTCTTGCCGTCCTTCACGATGTACACACGGGCGGTGCTCAGGCCGTCGCCGGAACCATCGGAGAAGTCATAGGTGCCTGCAATGCCTTCAAAGTTCGTGATGCCCAGGAAGGCTTCCCGGATGGAGTCGGGATCGTGGATGTCCTTGGCGTTGCGCAGGGCCTCGGCAATGAGCTTGGCAGCGTCATAGCCGCGGTAGACCACGTCGGAGACGGGCATCTCGCCGTACTTTTCCACAAAGGCGGTCAGCATGGCCTTTTCCACATCGTTGGCAGCATCCTCGATGCTGGCGGGGATGACCGCGCCGGAGCCGAAGATCACGCCGTTGGCGGCGTCGCCGGCCACATTGATGATATCGGGCACGCCCAGGCCCTCGGGCCCGTAGATGTAGCCTTCAAAACCGGCGGCACGCAGCTGCTTGATCATCAGAGCGGAGTCAGCGGTGGTGCCGTAGAGGACCACGGAGTCCGCGCCGGAGGCGTTCACCTTGGCGATCTGGCCGGTGAAGTCGGTGTCGGTGGCCTGATACTGCTCTTCACAGACGATCTCCATGCTGTCGGGCAGCAGCTCCTTGACGGAGGCCACGCCGGAGGTGCCGTACTCGGTGGCCACGTTCACAATGGCGATCTTGGAAGCGCCGTTGGTCGCCATGGCGTCCACAAAGGCCTTGTTGGGCAGGTTCGCATTGGCAGTGCCGCGGAAGATGTACTGGAAGCCCGCGTTGGTATAGGAGGGGCTGGTACCGGCGCCCACCTGGATCACACCGGCCTCTTCGGTGATGTCAGCGCCGGCCAGGATGTTGGGGGAGGAGTTGGAACCGACCATGGCAATAACCTGGTCCACCTCGACCAGACGGGTGACCGCCTTGACGGCGCCTTCGGGAGAGGACTTGTCGTCATACACGACCAGCTCCAGAGGCTGACCGTTGATGCCGCCCTCGGCGTTGATCTCTTCAATGGCCAGGGTAGCGCCCTTTTCCAGCATTTCGCCGGCCAGAGCGTTGGTGCCGGTGATGGTGCCGTAGAGGCCGATCTTGATGGCTTCGCCGGAAGCGGCGGCGCCGGAACTGGTTTCCGCAGACGTCTCGGAGCCCTGCGGGGCAGCGGTTTCTTCGGTGGAGGCGCCGCACGCGACCATGCCGGTCACCATCAGTACCGCCAACAGAATAGCAAGCAGTTTCTTCATGTTTCATTCTCCTTTTTTGTGTGGGGTTGTGTTCTGTCCTGTGATGGCTTTATTATATTGGAACCGAAAAATTTATCTATATCATCCCGTCAGGCCGATTTAGCAAAAAATTTACCGTACCGTCGGGGAGCCGTCAATTCTTTTGGATTTTTAGCAAAAAATTTAGTCATTATTGACTTTTTGCATAAAAGGGTGCTATAATTTTTTGGTCTGAGAAATCTGTAGAAATTGTGTTTTTCAGGGGCAAAAAAGGGGGGAAATTCCAGGTGAAACGGCATCATTTTAACCTTCGTACCAAACTGGTGCTCTACTTTCTTTTCGGCTTCGTGATTCCCATCATCATCTTCGGCGTGCTTTTGTTCTCCTTGCAGTTCCGCAATTCGGAGACCTATCTGGTCAGGACCCAGGAAACCAGCGTATTTCAGCTGGCCGACCGGATCAGTCAGGAGCTGCGCGACATCCGGGCCATCAGCAACCTCTACTACCTCGATGACGAATTGATTGCGGGCCTCTCGGAGGAATCGGCCGGGACCAATGTGGATCTGCACGAAAAGCTGGACCAGATGGCCAGGACCTTCAGCTCCGGCCTGGGCACCATGAACGCGGATATCGCCCTGCTCGACGCCAACGGCGTCTATTTCAGCAATGCCTCCAACCTCAAGCGGCCCAGCGCCCAGCAGCTCTCCAGTCTGGTATGGCGGGAGGGCAACCTCTCCTGGTTCACCTCCTTCAGCTTTGAGGAAGGCACCGTGGAGCCCTCCATGCTCTACGCCTACCGGCCTCTCCACGACCGGAGCACCTGGAAGCAGGTGGGCGCCCTGCTGATCTCCATCAAGGAAAACGCATTGCAGAAGGTCTACGCCGGGTATCTGACGGAGTCCCAGAACGCCTATCTCATGGACAACCAGGGCAACGTGATCTCCTATGTGGACAACCAGGGTGTGTCCTATGCGGTTCCAGAAAGCATTCTGCCCCTGTACTCCGGCTCCTTCCGGGACACGGCGGACGGGGTGCCGCAGCTGGTCTCCTACTACGCCATCCAGACCGCAGGCCTGAAGCTGGTGGTGGCCAGCAACCTGAATGACCTGCGGATTCCCTACCGGCAGACCACGCGGTTTTTCCTGGGCATTCTGATTCTCTATGTGTTTCTGGCCCTGACCGCCACCTATTTTCTACCCAGGCGGTTTGTCCGTCCCATTCAGGAATTGCAGGCCAACATCGATTTGGTCAAGCAGGGCAATCTGGACACCATGGTGCCCGTCACCTCCTCCGACGAAATCGGCCAGCTCTCCGAGCAGTACAACGACATGCTCCGCAGGCTCCGGGAGCTGGTGGACGGCCTGATGGAGGCCCAGCAGGCTCAGCACAAGGCAGAAATGCACGCCCTCCAGGCCCAGATCAATCCCCACTTCATCTATAATTCCCTGGCCTCCATCCGGTTTCTGGTCTTCTCCCAGCAGAACCAGGCGGCGGACCAGGCCCTGATCGCCCTGATCAACATCCTGCGGGGGACCCTGTCCAATCCCCATGAGTTTTCCACCGTGGGCCAGGAGCTGAAGCTGCTCCAGGACTATATCGCCCTCCAGCGGATCTCCTTCAGCCGCGCGCTGTCTGTGGAATTCCAGGTGGACGACAGCGTCCGGTCCTGCAAAATCTGCAAGCTGACCTTACAGCCCATTGTGGAAAACGTCTTTCTCCACGGCTTTGCCGGAGGCCAGCAGGACTGCCGGCTTTGGATCACCGCCCGGGAGGCGGAAGGCCACGCGGAGATTCTCATCCGTGACAACGGCTGCGGCTTCGACCCCGCCGCCCCCAAACCGGCGCAGCCGGAGGGCGGCCTGCCCCACACGGGCCTCGGCGTCGCCAACGTCCACGAGCGGCTGCAGCTGGCCTTCGGTCCCGCCTTCGGCCTCCACACCGAAAGCGCGCCCGGCGCCGGCACCACCGTTACGGTGACCATTCCCAAACAACAGGCAGAAGGAGGCGCCCTGGTCTATGACAATTCTGATCGCTGACGACAACGCCCTCATCCGAAACTGGCTGAAAATCATGCTCCGCCAGGCCGAGGGAGAGGATCTCACGCTGCTGGAAGCGGCGGACGGCGACGAGGCATACGCCCTGTGTATGCAGCAGCCGGTGGACCTGCTGATCACCGATATCCGCATGCCGGGCCGGGACGGCATCGAGCTGCTCAAGGCCCTGCGCACGGAGCGGCCCTCCATCCGCACGGCGGTGCTGACCTCCTACGACGATTTTTCCTATGTCCGGGTGGCCCTGAAATGCGGCGCCCTGGACTACATCCCCAAAGCCGAAATGCAGCAGGAGGATATCGCCTCCCTGATGAAAAAGGTCCGGGAGAGCATCGCCCTCTCCCGCACGTCCGGGGCCGGCAGCCACACCTATCACGCCGCCATCCAGCAGGCCCGGCAGGCCTACGCGGACGTGACCCAGGGCAAAGGCGGCTCCGCCGTGCCCCTCCTTCGGGCCTGTATGCCGGACGAAGGGCGCTTCCCTGTCTTCCTGATGCTGCTCAATCTGGAGGACCCCACCGCCGACATGGAATACGCGGCGGACTTGTGCTGCGGCGTGCTGCACATGGAAAAGTTCTCCGGTCTGTTCTTCCCGGTCAGCGGGAAAACGCTGCTGGCTCTGTACCGTCTGCCCGAGGACGCCGCCGCGCCGGAAAAGGAATTGCAGCTGCGGCTGCTCAGCGCCGTCGACAAAAACCTCTCCCTGGCCAAGGCCGGGCAGCTGCGGCAGAACGTGACCCTGGCCCTGGAGGACGCGTCGGATTTTTCCCCAAAGCTGCGGCAGGCCAAGGCCCTGATCGATTATCAATGCTATTACCACACCGCCGTCCTCCCCGGCGGCGGCATTCCGCCCCACTCGCCGCGGGAGGGTGAATTCCTGCAAGTGCTGAACAATCTTCTGAGCCAGCAGGACCGGGGACTGGCCGCCTCCCACCTGCAAAAATACATCTCCGAGTGTCACGCCCGGCAGGAGATGCCCTACCGCATCCGCCGCGCCGCCACCACCGGGATGCAGATG
>CAMEIU010000101.1 GCA_945918815.1 uncultured Clostridia bacterium | reverse complement strand
GCGGGCAAAGGCCCAGGTCATGGCATACCTCAAGGCCAAAAAGGAAAAGGAGGCGGCCAAAGTATGAGTCTCATTGTATCCACCTCGCCCCATCTCCGCAGCCGCACCGACACGGCCACCCTCATGCGAGACGTGGTCATCGCGTTGGTCCCGGCTTTGATCGCCTCGGTGATCATCTTCGGCTTCCGGTCCCTGCTGGTGGTCCTGGTCTCCGTGGCCGCCGCGGTTCTGACGGAATACCTGTTTGAAAAGGGCTGCAAGAAGCCCGTGACCATCGCCGACTGGTCCGCCGTGGTCACCGGTGTGATTCTGGCCTACAATCTGCCCGTGACCATCCCCCTGTGGCAGGCGGCCTTGGGCAGCATCATCGCCATTCTGGTGGTCAAGCAGCTCTTCGGCGGCCTGGGCCGGAACTTCGCCAACCCGGCCATCGTGGCGAGAATTGTGCTGTTCCTCTCCTTCTCCAAGACCATGACCGCCTGGCAGTTCCCCGACGCCGTTTCCTCCGCCACGCCTCTGGCATTGATGGCAAACGGCCAGATGGACGCCCTGCCCTCCAAGCTGAACCTGTTCCTGGGCATGCAGGGCGGCTGCCTCGGCGAGGTCAGCGCGTTGGCGCTGCTCCTGGGCTTTGCTTATCTGATGATCCGCGGCGTCATCACCTGGCATACGCCGGTGGTGTTCGTGGGCACCGTGTTCCTGCTCTCCTGGGCCATCGGTGGCTCGGCGGACTATGCCCTGTGCCAGGTCCTCTCCGGCGGCTTGCTGCTGGGCGCGATCTTCATGGCCACCGACTATGTGACCACCCCCTCCACCAAGTGGGGCCAGGTTATCTTCGGTCTGGGCGCAGGCCTGCTGACCATTCTGATCCGCCAGTGGGGCAACTACGCCGAAGGCGTCTCCTTCGCCATTCTCTTTATGAACATCCTGACGCCCTATATTTCCAAGTGGACCAGGAGCAAGCCCTTTGGAGGTGTCGCCGCATGAAGAATACAACTGTGAAAAGTATCGTGGTTCTGGTGGCCATTTGCCTGGTGATCTCCGCGGCCCTGGCCGTCGTCAACAGCTTCACCGCGCCGGTCATCGAGTCCGCCGCCGAGCAGCGGCAAAACGCCAGCCGCAAGGCGGTGCTGCCCCAGGCCGCCGGTTTTGTGGCCCTGGACAAGGACGCCATGCCGGACTCTATCACCAGCGCCTATAAGGGCATCGACACGGCGGCCAACATCGTGGGCTATGTGTTCACGGCGGCCCGCAAGGGCTTTGACGGCACCATCGTGGTCATGACCGCCATCGATCCCGACGGCAAGATCGTCAACGTGGCCACCATCGATGTGACCAGCGAGACCAAGACCCTGGGCGGCCAGACCGCCAACGAAAGCTACACCGGCCAGTACGCCGGAAAGGATTCCGCCCTGGAGGGCGTGGACGCCATCTCCGGCGCCACCATCACCTCCACCGCCTACAAAGCCTGCGTCATGGACTGCTTCGCCGCCTTTGACGCCGTGAAGGAGGGCTGAACATGAAGAAGAACAACAAGCTGTCCATTCTCCTGAAGGGTCTCATCAAGGAGAACCCGGTGTTGGTGCTGGTATTGGGCACCTGCCCCACCCTGGCCATCTCCACCTCCGTCACGGCGGCCTTCGGCATGGGCCTGGCGGCCACGGCGGTGCTGCTCTGCTCCAACATGGCCATTTCCGCTCTTCGGAAGGTCATTCCTGATCAGGTCCGCATTCCCTGCTACATTGTTTTGATCGCAGGCTTCGTGTCCGTGGTCTCCATGGTCATGGAGGCCTACACCTACAGCCTGTTCCAGTCCCTGGGCGTGTACCTGTCTTTGATCGTGGTCAACTGCATCATCCTGGGCCGTGCGGAGATGTTCGCCAACAAGAACACGGTGATCGACTCCGCTTTGGACGCCATCGGCATGGGCCTCGGCTTCACCCTGGCACTCTGCGCCATGGCCGCCATCCGGGAGGTCTTCGGCAGCGGCACCTTCTGCGGCCTGCCCATCCCCTGGCTCAGGGACAATCCCATCGGCATTCTGACCATGGCCCCCGGCGGCTTCTGCATCTTCGGCTGCATGATCGCCCTGGTGAACAAGGTTTCCAAGGGCAAGGCCATCAAGAAAAAGGAATTCGGCTGCCAGGGCTGCCCCTCCGCCGCCGCCTGCGGCAAGGCGTCCTGCAATGGGAAGGAGGCTGACAACGGATGAGAGCCATGATTGTGACCATTCTCACCGCCGCCATCACCAACAACTATGTGTTGGTCAAGTTCCTGGGCATCTGCCCGTTCTTGGGCGTGTCCAAAAAGCTGGACCAGGCCACCGGCATGTCCATCGCCGTCATCTTCGTCCAGCTCCTGGCCACCGCTGTCACCTGGCCCATCTACCATCTGCTGCTGGCAGGCCGCATCGACTTCACCTATATGGAGACCGTGGTCTTCATTCTGGTCATCGCCGCCCTGGTGCAGCTGGTGGAGATCGTGCTGAAGCGGTACATCCCCGCCCTCCACGCGGCCCTGGGCGTCTACCTGCCCCTGATCACCACCAACTGCGCGGTCCTGGGCGTGACCATGAACAACATCAGCGACGGCCTGGGTTATGTGGACTCCCTGCTGACCTCTCTCGGCTGCGGCCTGGGCTTCTTCCTGGCCATGGTGCTGTTCTCCGGCGTCCGGTCCCGGGTGGCAAACGCCAAGCCCACCAAGTCCTTTGAGGGCCTGCCCATCACGTTGATCTCCGCAGCCATCGTGTCCCTGTGCTTCTTCGGCTT
Organism: uncultured Clostridia bacterium; assembly: GCA_945918815.1. Taxonomy (GTDB): domain Bacteria; phylum Bacillota; class Clostridia; order Oscillospirales; family Oscillospiraceae; genus Avoscillospira. Next base: position 5,232 of record CAMEIU010000101.1, on the reverse strand, counting down.
TGCGGGTGTCATCGACAACCTGTTCGGTTAAAGGGAGGGTATCACATGAGTATTCTCATTCCCATCATCGCCGTGACGGTCATCGGCCTGCTCTGCGGCGTTATGTTGACGGTGGCAGACAAGTTCATGTCGGTCCCGGAGGACGAGACCTTTGTGAAGATCCGCGCGTGCCTGCCCGGCGCCAACTGCGGCGCCTGCGGCTACGCCGGCTGCGACGGCTATGCCCACGCCCTGGCGGGCAACAGCAGCGTGAAAACCAATCTGTGCGTCCCCGGCGCTGACGCCGCGGCGGCCCAGATCGCCGCTGTCCTGGGCGTGGAGGCCGAGGACGTGGTGGAAAAAGCGGCCTATGTGGGCTGCGCCGGCTGCGAGGGCTATAAGGACGAGTACCAGGGCATTCAGACCTGCGCAGCGGCCAACCTGCTCTTCGGCGGCAACCGGGCCTGCTCCTTCGGCTGTCTGGGCTACGGCGACTGCGCCAAGGCCTGCCAGCGGAACGCTATCTGCATCGAAGGCGGCAAGGCCCACATCCAGTCCAATCTTTGCGTGGGCTGCGGCCTCTGCGCCAAGGCCTGCCCCAACCACCTGATCCGGGTGGTCCCCGACACGATCAAGACCATCGTCCGGTGCAGCAACACCGACAAGGGCGCTTTGACCCGCAAGGCCTGCAGCCACGGCTGCATCGGCTGCAAGAAGTGCGAGAAGGAGTGCCCCGCCGGAGCCATCGCCGTGGTCAACAACTGTGCGGTCATCGACCACGAAAAATGCACCAGCTGCGGCCACTGCGTGGAAATCTGCACCACCGGCTGCCTGACAGCGGTGGATCTGACCAACGCCACAAAGTGCGCGGGATAAAGGAAGCAGTTGCAAATTCAGGGCGGGTCCTGTATAATAACGGAAGTTTACGATCACTAATCGTTCGCACTGAGGAGGCTGCACTATGAAAACTTCGGAACGGGCCCAGCTGTGTGAGCTCTCTCCCATGCGTAAATTTCACCCCTTCGCCGTGGAGGCCGAGGCAAAAGGCCGAAAGATTTACCATCTGAACATCGGCCAGCCGGATATTGAAACCCCTCCCGCTTTTTTTGAATCGCTCCGGCAGTTCGCCGATCCCGTATTGGCCTATGCCGAGTCTCCCGGGCGTCCCAGTCTGCTGAAAGCCATCCAGCGTTACTACGCCGGAATCGGCGTGGAGCTGGCGGAAAAGGACATTCTGATCACCACCGGCGGCTCCGAGGCGTTGAGCATGCTGATGCTCTGTATCCTCGATCCCGGCAGCGAGGTCCTGGTACCGGAGCCCTTCTATCCCAACTATAACACCTTCATCCGCGCCGCCGGCGGCGTGATCCGTCCCATTCCCACCTCCCCGGAGGAGGGCTACCACTTCGCCGACCGGGCCAAGATCGAGGCGGAGATCAATGAGAACACCCGGGCCATCCTATTCACCAATCCCTCCAATCCCACCGGCGTCATTCTGACGGCGGAAGAGCGGCGGATGCTGCTGGACGTGGCCAAGGAGCATGACCTGTACCTGATCAGCGACGAGGTCTACCGGGAATTCAACTACGACGCCGACGAGCTGTCCACCATGGCCTCCTTTGCCGACGGGGCGGAGAACGTGGTCATCATCGACTCCGTCTCCAAGCGGTTCTCCGCCTGCGGCGCAAGAATCGGCTGTCTGATCTCCCGGAACCAGCAGCTCATGGCCGAGGCCATGAAGTTCTGCCAGGCACGCCTGTCCGTGGCAACCCTGGATCAGGTGGCATCGGCAGCACTGTACGCTGAGGACAAGTCCTACTTCGACGCCGTCCGGGCCGAGTACAAGCTGCGGCGGGACACGGTGCTGGAGAAGCTGGGTCAGATTCCCAACGTCATCTGCAAGAAGCCCCAGGGCGCCTTCTACCTGATGGCCGCCCTGCCTGTGGACGACGCGGAGAGCTTCCAAAAGTGGCTGCTGACCGACTTCGAGGACCACGGCGAGACCGTCATGTTTGCCCCCGGCCAGTCCTTCTACGCCACGCCGGGCAAGGGCATCAACGAAGTCCGCATCGCCTATGTATTGAAGCAAGCCGATCTCGAGCGCGCCATGGACCTGCTGGCCCTGGGCATTGAAGCGTACAACAAGAGAGGCTGAACGGATAGCAGCACCCGCATGGTTTTGGGCCATGCGGGTGTTTTTATTGGACAGACTTGAAATTCGCATCGCAGCCTCGTGCCCCACGCGGGCAGCTAATAGCCACCCCTACAGGGGGGACGAGGGCCGGTGTGTCAATTTATGCTGTCTTTCTTCACAAAAAATCTACGCGATTTTGATGACAAATTACCAAAAGTATGGCATAATGAAGCTGTGACAAGTATCCAAGACCAGGAGGAATTCCTATGCGTAAAACCAAGATCATCTGCACCATCGGACCGGCCAGCGAGCGTGAGGAAATGCTGACCAGGCTCTGTCAGGCCGGTATGAATGTGGCCCGGCTGAACTTCTCCCACGGGAGCCGCGAGGAGCATCAGAAGAAAATCGATACCATTAAAAAAGTCCGCTCCGCCCTGGAGCTGCCCATCGCCATTATGCTGGACACCAAGGGGCCGGAGTTCCGCATTCGGACCTTCCAGGACGGCAAGATCACCCTCCGGGACGGCGATCCCTTTACCTTCACCACCCGGGACATTGTGGGCGATCAGGCCCAGGTCTCCGTCTCCTACGCCGGGCTCACGAAGGATCTGGTCCCCGGCGACATCATCCTTTTGAACAACGGCCTGCTGTCCTTCCGGGTGGATTCCATCGAAGACACGGACATTCGCTGCACCACCCTCATCGGCGGCGTGCTGTCGGACCGGAAGAGCATGAGCTTCCCCGGGAAAATTCTCAGCCAGCCCTACCTCAGCGAGCAGGACAAGCAGGATATTCTCTTCGGCATCGAAAATGAAGTGGAATACATCGCATGCTCCTTCGTGTCCTGCAAGCAGGATCTGGTGGACGTGCAGAATTTTCTGGACGCCAACGGCGGCCGGGACATCGCCCTCATTGCCAAGATTGAAAACCAGCCCGGCGTGGACAACATCGAGGAAATTTGCCAGTGCTGCGAGGGCATCATGATCGGCCGCGGCGACATGGGCGTGGAGATTCCCTTTGAAGAGCTGCCCGCCATTCAGAAGCAGCTGATCACCAAATGCCGCCTTCTGGGCAAGCGGGTCATCACGGCCACGGAGATGCTGGAGAGCATGATCTACAATCCCCGTCCCACCCGCGCCGAAATCTCCGACGTGGCCAACGCCGTCTACGACGGCACCAGCGCCATTATGCTCTCCGGCGAGAGCGCCATGGGCAAGTATCCGGTGCAGGCCGTGGAGACCATGGCGAAAATCGCCGAGCGGACGGAGAACAGCATCGACTACGCCCGGCGGTTCTATTCCTCCCAGTTCCAGATCCGCAATATCATCGACGCCATTTCCCACGCAACCTGCGGCATGGCCATCGATATCGACGCCAAGGCCATTGTGGCCACCTCCCTCTCCGGCATGACCGTCCGCATGGTCTCCCGGTTCCGGCCGCCCATCGACATCGTTGGCGTCACCACGGACCCCAGAACCTGGCGGAAGCTGGCCCTCAGCTGGGGCGTGACACCGCTTTTGTGCGAGGCTCTGCCCTCCACGGAGGTGCTGTTCTACACGGCCAAGAAGCTGGCCAAGGCCGCCCTGGACCTGCAGCCCGGCGACCGCATCGTCATCACCGGAGGCGTCACCAACGGCACCTCCGGCAACACCAACCTCATCAAGGTGGAGCAGTACGACTGAGGATAAAAAGGAAGCCCCCTCGTGGCCCAAGCGGGCGGCTGATCGCCGCCTCTGCAGGGGCACGGGGGGTGTTTTCTTATTCCAATACCCAGGCTGGGTCGCTGGTCCAGGGTTCCGACAGGTCCACGTGGGTCAGCTCGCTGTTGTAGACCTGAATCTGAACCCGGTCGATGCCGTCCAGGGCGCAGAGGGTGGCGACCACGGCGCGGACGGCCTGGGTGGCCGTCGCCTCGTCGGTATCGCACAATGCAAAGCTGCTGTTGAAGGTCACCTGGCACAGGCCCTCCTCCACGGTCAGGTCCACCACCAACGCGCCGTTGGGAATGGGATTTTCATAGCCGTTGAGACCCTTGAAGGCGATCAGGGCGTTGAGCACATCCATGGCCAGCACCCGGCTGTCGGAGCGGCGCACATAGGTGGGCGCCGTGGCCAGGGTCTCCTGACCGTTGAGGACCACATACAGATTCGCGTCAAAGCTGCCGCTGCTGATCTGCCCGGCCAGGACCGCTTCGTCCCGGTAGAGGGCCTTGGTCAGGTCCAGGAAGTAGCCGCGCTCCACGCTCTCCCCGGCGCACAGAATGCGCACCGACTCGATCTCCGGCAGCTCCGTCAGGGAGTTGACCACGGAGAACACCGCCATCCGGGCCTGCTCATAGCTCTGGGGCCGGTTCAGCAGAAATTCCTCGGAAAAATTCACGGTGCAAAGGCCGCCCTCCACCTGGACACCCAACAGGGAGGTTCCCTCCGGCAGAGCCGCCAGGGCGTGATCCCCCTGGGGACCGGCCAGGAGCTGCTGGAGTACATAGGCGGGAATATCCGATTCCGAGGTGAAAAACCGGCTCCGGGTCTCCTCCACCAGATAGCGGCCGTTTTCATCGGAGAAGTACAGCTTCACCGTGGTCTGGTCGTTGATGGCGGAATCGTCCAGAAGCAGAAAGTCCTCCGCCTCCAGGGCCACGGACAGCTGACCGGACAGCATGGAGCCGGTGGTCTGGAGGCAGACGCTTTCGATGCCCTCAAACTGCACCAGGGTATAGACCAGGCAGGCGTTGGCCAGGGTCAACTGGACGCCGGACAAGGACGCGTAGGCGTCGTTGAAGGCAAGGGTCAGGACCCCGTCGGAGAGAGAGACATAGTCCACGGCCAGATCCGCCGGGAAGGGCGAACGAAGGCCCTCGGACACCGGCCCCCGGAAATACAATTCCAGGATTTCCTCCGCCGGGAGGGTCTCCGGTCCCAGGTCCCGGACCTCCGCCTGAATGGCCCCGCCGGAGAAATCCCCGGCGGCCGCCTGATAATAGAAGTTCACCGGCTGCACCGGCGCGGGTTCCTCGTCGGCCACGGCCGCCAGGCCGCAGGCGCACAGACCCAGCAGCAGGACGGCGCAGAGCGCCATGACAATCCTCCGCTTCATGGCTCCACCTCCACTCCAAAATA
>CAMEIU010000100.1 GCA_945918815.1 uncultured Clostridia bacterium | reverse complement strand
GGCCAGATCAGCACTATGCTCTACGCCAAGCACCAGCCGCCCACCGCCAAGGATTTGAACGTGGACGTCAAGGACGACCACCTGCCGGTGACACTGATCAGCGGCGGACAGCTGCTGAAGAAAAATCTCGCCATCGCAGACCGGTCTGAGCTGTGGGTGGAGGGTCTTTTGAAAAAGCATCAATGTACGGTCAAGCAGGTCTTTCTTCTGACGGTGGACCAGGCAGGGCAGATCTATCTGGTCCTGAAGGAGGCAGTATGAAGCATATCTGTGTCAGTCTCGGTATTTTCCTTCTCATTCTGGCCTTCTGCCTGTTTTCCGCCAATTTCACCTCCGACCGGGTGCAGGAGACCTCCGCCATGCTGAAGGCCGCCCTGGACGCCCGCCGGGCGGGGGATGAATTATCGTCCCTCCGTCTGGTGCGGACGGCGTCGGCCCACTGGAAAAAGTACGAGGCCTATTTCGGCACGGTGCTGCGCCATGCGGAAATCGACGATATTCTCGGCGAATTCGCCCGGCTGGAGGCCTTCGCCCGCGGCGAAGACCAGGACGAATTCTACAGCACCTGCGCCGCGCTGCTGACCCAGTTGGAGCACATCGAGCAGATGGAATGGCCTTTCGCGCACAATATTCTATAAAAAGGAAAAGGCCCTCGTGCCCCATGCGGGCGGCTGATAGCCGTCCCTACGGGAGACACGAGGGCGCTGTTTTCAATGCCTTTTACCGTTCGGCCAAAATCTTATTCAGCTCCGCCATGAAGCTGTTGATGTCCTTGAACTGCCGGTAGACGGAGGCAAACCGGACATAGGCCACCTCGTCCAGGGGCTTCAGCCGCTCCATGACCAGTTCGCCGATCTTTTCCGTGGAGACCTCCCGGTCCAGAGAATTCTGGATGATCTGCTCGATCTCGTCCACGGCGCTCTCCAGATCCGCCATGGAGACCGGCCGCTTTTCACAGGCGCGGACCATGCCGTTGAGAATCTTGTTCCGGTCAAAGGACTGGCGGCTGTTGTCCTTCTTCACCACAACCATGGGCAGGCTTTCCACCGTCTCATAGGTGGTGAACCGCCGCTGGCAGGAAAGGCATTCTCTTCTCCGGCGGATGGAGGTGCTGTCGTCAGAATGGCGGGAATCCACGACCTTGCTTTCCTGATAACCGCAGTATGGACACTTCATAAATATGCTCCTCTCTCAACAAGCATAGAAATTATGTTTATTATAGCAAATGATTGCTGTTTTGTCCAGAAAAAGCTGGTTTCTGTCATTTCCCTCCGGTCTGTGATTTTCTGGTTGGTTTTCTCCCCGTTCTATGGTAAAATAGAAGATACCCGATTGACCGGTTGGAGGTGGCGTTTCTGAAACGACTGGAAACCCTGTCTGAGCTTTGGAAGCCTTTCACGGCGGACAGGATCTCTCTGTACGCCGCGGGGGCCAGCTTCTATATTCTGCTTTCCATTCTCCCGGCGGCCGTGTTTCTCCTGGCGCTGCTGCCCCAGCTGCCCGGCGTCATGGACGCGGCCATGGAGTTTCTCCGCGATATCATCCCCAGCAGCATGATGCCCCTGGCGGAGGAGCTCTATCACAGCCTGACCACCGGCAGCAGTCTGACGCTCATGTCCTTGTCGGTGCTGACCATTCTCTGGTCCGCCTCCAAGGGAATCATGGCGTTGATGGACGGACTCAACGCCGTTCTGGGCCAGGCGGACAGGCGTTCCTTCCTCCTGCGCCGGATTCAGGCCATTATTTACTTTCTCCTGCTGACCATCTGTCTGGTCGCTACCCTGCTGTTCCACGTTTTGGGCCAGCACATTCTGGGCGCGCTGCTTCGGTACCTGCCGGGACTCTCCGCCCTCTGGGACCTTTTGCTGCAGGGCCGGATCATGTACACCCTGCCGCTGCTGACCCTGCTGTTTACCCTGCTCTACCGGGTGCTGCCCGCCCGCCGGGTCCACCTGCGCTACTGCGTCACCGGCGGCGTCACGGCGGCGGCTCTGTGGCTGGTGGTGTCCGCCCTGTTCTCCATCTATGTGGATTATGCCGCCAGCCGCCAGATTTACGGCAGCCTGGGCTTTCTGATTTTCATCATGCTGTGGCTCCATCTCTGCATTTTGATTCTTCTGGCAAGCGGCGTGTTCAGCGTTCTGCTGGAGCGCGGCGATTACCATCCCGTGCAAATTCTGAAAAAGAGCTTTTCCCGCCATTGTTCATGATTATTTCATTTGGTTTTCTCTGGGTTTTATGGTAGAATAATAGGAACCACAGAGGAAGGGAGCCATGGCGGATGTTTGGATATGTGGCCGCGGACCGCGCCGCCTTGACAGACGGGCAGCTCCAGCGGTACAAGGGCTGCTACTGCGGCCTGTGCCATGCCATCGGGCAAGCCTATGGTTCGCTCCGGCGGGCCGCCCTGGATTACGACATCACCTTTCTCGTCCTGCTGCTGTCCTCCCTCTATGAGCCGGAGGAAGCCGGCGGAGAAGCACGCTGCCTGGTCCACCCCGTCCGGCGTCACGCCTATTGGCAGACCAAGGCCACGGACTACGGCGCGGCCATGAACATGGCTCTGGCCTATCACAACTGCATGGACAACTGGCACGACGACCGCAGCGTCGCCGGTCTGGCAGAGGCCGCTCTCTTCCGAAAAAGCGCCCAGGCAGCCGCCCGGGCCTATCCCAGGCAGTGGGCCGCCATGGAAGACTGTCTGGCGACGCTCTCAAAAATCGAGGCGGACAATTTGCAGGACCCGGACGCCGGGGCGAACGCCTTCGGAAATTTGATGGGCGAGCTGTTTGTCTGGCGGGAGGACCGCTGGCAGCCGCAGCTCCGGCAGATGGGACAAGCCCTGGGCCGTTACATCTACCTTCTCGACGCGGTGTTGGACCTGCCGGAGGATCAGAAGCGGAAGCGTTACAATCCCCTTTCGGAGCTGGCGGACAACGGCTATCAAAAGGAGGACTTCAAGCCCATTCTGACCATGTGCATGGGCGAGTGTACCGAAGCCTTTGAGCAGCTCCCCCTGGTGCAGGATGTGGACCTGCTTCGCAATATTCTTTATTCCGGCGTTTGGAGGCGGTTTTACTGGAAAAACGGCGCGCCAAACAAGGAGGCCTAACCATGTTTGATGATCCCTACAACGTTTTAGGGCTGAAGCCGGGCGCTTCGGACGAAGAGGTCAAGCGCGCCTACCGGCAGCTGGCGAAAAAATATCACCCGGACATGAATCCGGGCGACCCCTACGCGGCGCAGAAGATGAATGAGATCAACGCCGCCTACGATCAAATCAAAAATCCGCTCAAGCAAACCACCACCAAGAACGCCTATGATCCGTTCCAGGGCTGGTATCAGCAGGAGCAGCGGCAGCAGAGGAGCTACAGCAGCGAGAACTCCGAATACCAGGCGGCGCGGCACTATGTGCAGACCGGCAACTATGAGGACGCCCTCCATGTGCTGGGCACCATTCCCCCCTCTCAGCGGACGGCGGACTGGTATTTCCTCAGCGCCATCGCCAACACCAACCTGGGCAACCGGGTCCTGGGCTATGAACAGATCAACCAGGCCTGCCGCATGGATCCGAACAATCCCCAGTACCAGCTGGCGAAGGAGCAGATCGAGCACCACGGCCAGGCATACCAGCAGCAGCAGGCGGGCTTCCACTTCGGCAATATGGACCCGGACCGTCTGTGCCTGTCCCTGTGCATCTGCTTCAACCTGGCCAGCTGCTGCGGTGGCGGACGGTTTCTGTTCTGCTGTTGAATTCTTCTCTATGTACCCGGCCTCCCGCCTCTCCGGAAACACTCCGGAGAGGCTGCGGTTTGCCCTATTTCCGGGCGAAGGACATGCAGTCCGTGCACTGCTCCACCGTGGGATCGCACTCATGGGTGCCGACCTTGATTTTGTTCAGAGAGCAATAATTCTCCAGATCGCAGTGGTGGACGCACTGGTTGACGGTGCATTCAATGGCTTTGTTGGCTTGCGCGTTCATACCAAAGACCTCCTTTTTGGATTGCAGGCTTAGTATGACCGGATTTGAGAACGTTAATCATGCAAAATCTGGAAAACAGGCGCCATGGCGAATTGCCGCAGAGGCGGCTCTTGCAGTCGCCCGTCGTGCGTTCTGTCGGGCGACCGCAAGGGTCGCCCCTACGGTCATATCAAGTCGTGCTCTCACAAAGCTCTGGAAATCTTCTCCGCCGTCTCTCTTACGACGGCCACGGCGCGGCTGAATTGCTCGGATTCGATCTGGCGGAACATGCCGATGATGCCGATGGCGTAGCGCACGCCGCCGTTCTCATCAAAGACCGGCGCGGCCACGGAGCGAAGCCCCACCTTGTATTCCCCGTTTTCAATGGCGTAGCCCCGCGCCCGGATGTCCTCCAGCTCCTTTTGCAGCGCATTCATCGTGGTGATGGTGTGATCGGTGTAGGCGCACAGCTCTTTCCGCTTCAGAATGTTTTTTCGATCCTGCTCCGGCATGAAGGCCAGGAACAGCTTTCCCTGGGATGTACAGTGGACCGGCAGGCGGCAGCCCACCTCCGCCCCGGCCAGCATACACCGGCGGCTGTCGGCGTGGTCCAAAGTGATGACCTCGCCCCGGTCCAGAATGGAGAGAAACACCGTCTCCCCGGTTTCATAGGAGATATGCTGGATATAGGGCCGGGCCACATCCAGAATGGTCCAGGAGCTGCTCAGGGTACAGCCGTACTCAAACAGGCGGATTCCCAGCATATACCGTCCCTCTTCGTCCTGGGTCACCACTGAAAAATCCCGCATGGTCGCCAAAAGACCATGAATGGTGCTCTTGGGCCAGCCGGTTTGCGCGCTGATCTCCGCCAATCCCATGGGCAGCGGAGAAGCGGCGAGAAGGTCCAGCAGCGTCATCGCTTTTGCCACAGACTGGATTTTTTTCGCTTCCTGCATCTTGTCACCACTCCATTTCAGGCCTTTTCTTTTATTTTATCATTACCAATCAGGAATTGCAATTATTCCCGGTTTTTCTTAGCAAATTGAACAAATCATTTCTCATGGAGGTATTTCATGTCTGTTTTTTTGATTGATTACGAAAACGTCAGCGCGTCCGGTCTGGACGGTCTGGAATCTCTGACCGCCGGCGATATCGTTTATATTTTTTACACGGAGAACGCCGACCGGCTGACCTTCAGCGCCCACCGCCGCCTGATCGAAACGGCGGCCCAGGTGCGCTATTATAAAGTGGAAAGCGGCACGAAAAACGCATTGGATTTTCAGCTGGTGACCTATCTGGGTTACCTGATCCGTGAAGCTGCGGACGTGCCCTACTACATCATTTCCAAGGACAGCGGATTTGACAGCGTCATCAACTTCTGGTCCAAGCAGAGCATTGCCGTCCGGCGGCTGCCCAATCTGGCGGTGGAGGCCGTGACTCAGGAGCAGGAGGAGCTGCTGTCCAAGCTCAAGGACCTGCTGGAGGAAGACGACGTACAGACCGTCATCGCCATGATTCAGAAGTACAAAACCAAGCAGGGCCTCAACAACGCCCTGATGAAGCAGTTCGACAACAAAAAGACCAGCGAAATCTACCGGGTCATCAAGCCGTATATCGACAACAAGAAGGCGAGATAAAAGGCAACGGACAATTGACAATGGACAATGAAGGTGTCGCTTCGCGACGATTGAAATGAAGCACGACCGAAAAGGCCGCCCTTATGGATTGCCCTGGAGGCAAGAATTTCAATCATCCCCGAAGGGGATACAATCATTGTCCATTGTCAATTGTACATTGTCCATTAAAAAATATGTCCCACTATGGCGCAGAGGATCACGCCGAACAGCGTTGGCAGCAGCATGGCGGCCGCGGTCCAGGTCCAGGAGCCGGTTTCCTTGTGAATGGTCAGGCAGGTGGTGCTGCAAGGCCAGTGGAACAGCAGGAACAAAATCGTGCACAGGGCCGTGGTCCAGGTCCAGCCGTTGACCAGGAATACCTGCCGCATCAGAGGGACCCCCGCCTCCGTGGTCAGGGAACCGGCATTCAGAATCAGCAGGACCAGAGGCAGCAGCAGCTCGTTGGCGGGAAAGGACAGAAAAAAGGCCAATAAAATCGCGCCGTTCATGCCCAGGAACAGGCCCACCGGCTCCAGATGGGCGGCGGCCCAGGTGAGAATGCCCGTGTCACCCACGGAGATCTGCTGGCACAGCCACAGGAACGCCCCGGCGGGGGCCGCCACCAGAACAGCGCGGCCCAGCACGAACACCGTCCGGTCCAGCAAAGCCCGGAGCAGCACCTGGCCCACCCGGGGCCTGCGGTAGGGCGGCATTTCCAGAATGAAATCCGAGGGGGTTCCGCGAAGGACCGTGCCATGGAGCAGCCGGGAGGCCAGAAAGGTCATGGCGACGCCCAGCAGGACAAACAAAGCCAGCAGCAATGCGGCCAGGAAGCTGTTCTCCGAGAAGAACACGCTGATCAGAACGATCATAGCGGGAAAGCGGCCGTTGCAGGGCACCATGGCATTGGTCAGAATGGCGATGAGCCGCTCCCGGGGCGAGGTGATGATCCGGCAGCCGGTGACCCCGGCGGCGTTGCAGCCAAAGCCCATGCACATGGTCAGCATTTGCTTGCCGCAGGCGCCGCAGCGCTGGAAGCAGTGATCCGTCAAAAAGGCCACCCGGGGCAGATAGCCGAAGTCCTCCAACAGGGTAAACAGCGGAAAGAAAATGGCCATGGGCGGCAGCATCACCGCCACCACCCGGGTCACCGTGGCATAGATGCCGTCCAGCAGCAGGCCCGACAGCCACCAGGGCCAGGCGGCCAGCAGGGGCCGCAGGACGCCGTCCAGCCAGTCGAACAGACGCTGTAGCGCCCGGCTGGGATAGTTGGCCCCCACCATGGTCAGCCAGAACACGGCGAATAACAGCAGCAGCATCAAAAATCTCCCGCTCCAGCGGCCCAGGGCCAATCGGTCCAGCCGCTGGGGCGTTTCTCTGTTCGGCTGCTCTAAGACCCGGGCCGCGATTTCCTCCGCCCGCTTGACAAAGGCGGCCGCCGTGTCGCCCAGGGGCCGAGCCGTCTGATCCGGGTCCAGGACCCGTCTGGGATGGGCCTGGAGGGTCCCCTCTCCCAGCTGGCGCAGCTTTTCCCGCAGCACTTCCAGACCTGTGCCGGTGGTGGCCGCGGTGCCCACCACGGGAATTCCCAGCTCCGTTTCCAGGGCCTCCAAATTCACCCGGACGCCGTGGCGCGCCGCCTCATCCAGCAGGTTGACGCACAGCAGTGCCCGGTCCGTCAATTCCAGGATTTGCAGGACCAGATTCAAATTCCGCTCCAGGCAGGTGGCGTCCCCCAGGACCACCGTGCAGTCGGCCTGGCCGGAAAGAATAAACTCCGCCGCCACCCGCTCCTCCTCCGACTGGGACAGCAGAGAATAGGTACCCGGCAGGTCCACCAGGACGTAGCCCCGGCCCTTGTATGTAAAGCGGCCCTGGGCGATGGCGACGGTCTTTCCCGGCCAGTTGCCCGTGTGCTGATTCAGGCCGGTCAGGGCGTTGAACACCGTGCTTTTCCCCACGTTGGGGTTCCCCACCAGGGCCACCACCAGATCATCGGGCTCTCGTTTGTGGACGCAGCAGCACTCCATCAGGCGCACCGCTCCACGGTGATCCGGAGGCAGTCGGCCTGGCGCAGGGCAATGACCGCGCCCCGAATCCAAAAGGCCATGGGCGAGCCGGAAGGGGCCACAAAGGCGCAGCGGATTCGGGTGCCTGGAATCAGGCCCAAATCCCTGAGCCGCCGCCCCATGCCGCCCTGGAAATCCAGCCCCCGGACCACGCAGGCGTCCCCCTTCCGAAGGCAGCTGAGAGGAATTTCATTCATAGACATCGCTCCTTCCAAGCGGTATAGTCCATGATATGCAGAAGGGCCGGAATGTGACAACCCCCCCGCGCCCCGGACGGGCGGCTGATAGCCGCCCCTACAGGGGGCACGGGGGCAATTCTTTATGGTTCAAACTCCACGGCCATATGTTCGGCTGCCAGGCGGTA
>CAMEIU010000099.1 GCA_945918815.1 uncultured Clostridia bacterium | reverse complement strand
CGGGGGATCAGCTTGGAGAAGGCCTGCTCCGGCGTGGGCTGGCTGTCGTTGTTCCAGTCCACATAGGCCAGGCTCCAGAACACGGTTTTGTACCCCAATTCCTGGGCCATTTTCAGATTGTCCTCGCTGTAGATGCCCTGGGGCGGCCGGTAGTATTTCTGCATCTCCCGGCCGGTGATCTCCCGGAACTTTTCCTCCACCATGGTCAGCTCCTGGGTGAAGGTGTCCCGGTCCGCGATTTTGGACATGTCATAGTGGTGCCAGGTGTGGTTGCCTACAATGTGGCCCTCGTCCACCATCCGTTGGACCAGCTCCGGGTTCCGGTCCAGATAGTTCCCCACCAGGAAGAACGCCGCCGGAACCTGATGGGCTTTCAGGACGTCGAGAATCTGCGCCGTGCAGCCGTTCTCATAGCCCGCGTCAAAGGTCAGGTACAGCACCTGCTCCTTGGTATTTCCCAGGTAGGCCGCGTCATACTGGGCCAGGGCCGTCTGGCTGGTGTTGCCCACTGGCGGCTGCCCCTCGGTCTGAAAGCTGAGGCCCCAGTTTCCGGCGGCCACGACCATGTCCCCGGCGAAGGCCGCCGCCACCGTCAGACAGGCTCCCAACAGCAGCCCGAAGCAGACCAGAATCCGGGCATTCCGTTTCAAAAACGCCATAACATCACCCCGGTATCAGTCTATGGGACAGGTCCGGGCAGATATGCACAGAAAAACGCGCACGCTTACAAAAGCGCGCGCGTTTTTTAGCCGCAAAGAAGATTTATCTGGAGCGATTCCCTCTGTTTGCAAAGCACTCGCTGCAATAGATGGGGCGGTCGCCGCTCGGCTGGAAGGGGACCTTGCAGGGCTTGCCGCATTCGGAGCAAACCGCATCGTACATGGTGCGCTCAGGACGGGCGCTGGCGCCCTTGCGGGCAGCACGGCAGGCTCTGCAGCGCTGGGGCTCGTTTTCGAAACCGCGTTCGGCGTAGAATTCCTGCTCACCGGCGGTAAAGACGAACTCCTGACCGCACTCTTTGCAAACTAAAGTTTTGTCGATATACATTGTGTACCTCTTTTCTCTTCCCTGTTTCCCAGGTATTGTATAATTATAGGCGATAAATTCTGGAAAGTCAATGAAAATCTCCCATTTTCTCCAGATATTTCTACTCCTCCGGCAAATGGAACAGGCTGTCGGCCAGATCCCGGGCCTCCTGCAGCCGTTCAAAGGGCACATAGAAGCGAATCCGCTCCAGTCCGATACCCAGGCGGGAGGTCATGCCCGCGCCCAGCCACGATTTGGTCAGATATGGAATCCCGGCCTGCCGCAGCACGTCCTCCAGCATACCGGCCCAGAGGGCCTCCGTCTCGTCGAGAAAACAGACGTCCTCGCGCTTTGGGGCCAGCAGGTTCCGCTTGCCGCAGGCGGAACACCGGTCCTGCCGCTGCAGCGTCTGACAATTGGGACAATAAAACAACATATTCACCGCCTCCCTGATTCCAGTATAGCACAGCATACCATGGGATTCCACCCCTTTTCCGGCCTTGACAAACGGAAAAAACCAACGGATAATAGGACCATATTCCAATAGGAGGCGGCTTTATGAAGCAATGTATGGATTCGGAGAATCTGCACCGGCGGCTGAAAAAGATCATCGGGCAGGTCCAGGCCATCGACCGGATGATCGATGAGGATATTCCCTGCGAGGACATCCTGGCCCAGATCAACGCCGCCAAGTCCGCTCTGCACAAGGCCGGTCAGGTGGTGCTGGAAGGCCACATCAAGCACTGCGTCCGGGACGGCATCGAACACGGCGACGCCGACCAGACCATCGCCAGCTTCACCAAAGCCGTGGAGCGGTTCGCGAATATGAATTGAATGAAAAAGCGCGGAAAATTGGGATTTGTCTAGATGAATTGACAATGTACAATGGACAATGAAGGTGTCCCTTCGGGACGATTAAAATTGATTGAAGCATGACCGAGCAGCGCCGTAGGGGCGACCGCAAGGGTCGCCCCTACGGAGTACCTGAAAACGGGCATATTTCAATCATTTTCCGAAGGAAAATACCTTCATTGTCCACTGTACATTGCCCCCAAAATTCCATTTTTCCGCGCTGATTTGCACCTCTTGACAGCCTATACCCCTATAGGTATAATATGCCTATACCCCTATGGGATAGGAGGCTGTTTATGAAACAACTGGAGCAATTTCTGGCGTGGGGCGGCGTGCGGAAGGACGTGGTCTGCCTGGTCCTGTCCGGGCTGGCGCTGTTGGTGAGCTTGCTGGACCGGCTGCCGCTGCCCTTTGACGCCGCGTGGATCGCCATTGTCCTCTGCGGCGTTCCGATTATTCTGGAGGCCGTCCACGGGCTGGTCACGGCCTTTGATATCAAGGCCGACGTGCTGGTGTCCCTGGCTTTGGTCGCGTCCGTCGCCATCGGCGAGACCTTTGCCGCCGGAGAAGTGGCGTTCATCATGCAGCTGGGCGGCCTGCTGGAGGAGCTGACTGTGGCCCGGGCTAGGGCGGGCATTGAAAAGCTGGTCCGCCTGACGCCCTGCACGGCCCGGGTCCTCCGTGACGGCCAGGAAGTGGTGCTCCCGGCGGAGCAGGTCCGGGTGGGGGAGACCGTCCGGGTTCTGCCCGGCGAGACCGTGCCTGCCGACGGCGTGGTGACGGCGGGCCGGACCTCCATCGATCAGGCGGTCATGACCGGCGAATCTCTGCCCGTGGACAAGGGCCCCGGGGACGAGGTGTCCAGCGGCGCCGTCAATCAGTTCGGCTCCTTTGATATGGAGGTCACCCGGGCCGGAGAGGACAGCGCCATCCAGCGGATGATCCGCCTGGTCCAGTCCGCCGACGCGGGCAAGGCCAAAATCGTGGGCCTGGCGGACCGGTGGGCCACCTGGATCGTGGTGATCGCCCTGACCGCCGCCGCCCTGACCTGGCTGATTTCGGGGCAGCTCATTCGGGCTGTCACCATCCTGGTGGTCTTCTGCCCCTGCTCCCTGGTGCTGGCCACGCCCACGGCCATCATGGCCGCCATCGGAAACGCCTCCCGCCACGGCTTCCTGGTCCGGGAGGGCGACGCTTTGGAGCGGCTGGCTTCCGTAGCCCAGGCGGCCTTTGACAAGACCGGAACCCTGACCTGCGGCACGCCCCAGGTCGTGGCCGTCTGCCCCCTGGACCCGGCCGTGTCCCGGGAAGAGCTTGCCGCCTGGACGGCTGCCGCAGAGGGGCGGTCGGAGCATCCCTTGGGCAAGGCCATCGTCCGCTGCTGCGGGGAGCCTGCCCTTCCCGTGTCGGATTTTCAGATGCTGCCGGGACGGGGCGTACGGGCCGTGGTGTCCGGCCGGGAGATTCTGGCCGGGAATCCCGTCCTGCTGGAGGCCCGCGGCGTGTCGGCGGAGGACCTGGCCCGGGCGGCCGCGGCCTGGGTGGACCGGGGCTGTACGATTACCTATGTGGCGGTGGACGGCGTCCCGGCGGGCTTCCTGGCATTGTCCGACACCCTGCGCCCGGAGGCGGCGGCCACGGTGGCGGCCATTGGCGAGACGGGCGTGACGCCGGTTCTCCTGACCGGCGACCACCGGCAGGCGGCCTGTACCATTGCCCGGCAGCTTGCCATTTCCGAGGTCCGGGCCCAGTGCCGCCCGGAGGATAAGCTGCAATACATCCGGGAGGTCCAGGAGAAGGGCCGGCTGGTGGCCATGGTGGGCGACGGCGTCAACGACGCGCCGGCCTTGAAAACGGCCCGGGTCGGCATCGCCATGGGCGGCGTGGGCAGCGATATCGCCGTGGATGCGGCGGACATCGTCCTGGTGGGCGGCGACCTGCGGGAACTGCCCCATCTGCTGCGGCTGTCCCGGCGGATGATGAAGACCATCCGCTGGAATCTGTCCTTCTCCATGTTACTGAATTTCGTGGCCATTGTGCTGGCCATGACAGGCATCCTGAATCCGGTGGTGGGCGCCCTGGTCCACAATGCCGGTTCCGTGTTCGTTATGATCCATTCGGCGTTTTTGCTGACCTGGAAGCCGCGCAATCCATGAATTTTTCGGTTGACAAACGGGAAAAGCCGTCCTATGGTTAAGGTATCCAAAGAAATGGGAGGAACCACATATGCTGTATGAAAGCAAGCAGATGGAGGAACAGGCTGTATTGCAGACGGCCGCTCAGATGTGTGCCGCCGCCCGGACGGCCCCCAAGGCCACCGGCAAGGATCAGATCGTCACCGTTGTGCTGACCGGCGCGGAGAAGGACCAATTGGCGGACCAGATGGACGCCTTCGGCCTCCGGGAGTTCGGTGAGAACGCCGGAAAATGGTATGGCCGGGACGCCAAAAACGTCCGTGCCGCCCAGGCCGTGGTGCTGATCGGCATTCAGGATACCTATCGCGGGGTCCAACATTGCGGCTTCTGCGGCTTCGGCAGCTGCGCCGCCTGCAAGGAAGCGGGAGGCCACTGCGCCTTTGCCTATATCGATTTGGGCATCGCCCTGTCCTCGGCCTGCCTGGCCGCCTCCGCCGGATTTGCCGACAGCCGGATCATGTTCTCCATCGGCAAGGCCGCGGAAGCGCTGGACTTCCTGCCCCAGGGCATCCTCTGGCACGGCGTCCCCATCAGCGTCACCGGCAAGAGCCCGTTCTTCGACCGGAAGTAGCTCGCCGCCGGGCTGCCTACAGAATGTGTTCGGCAGAACACAGGCCATGATTCAGAGAGGGGCAAATCCAATGGAACAAAACGCGGTGGAATTGACAAAAGAACTGGTGCGGATCGACAGCACGAACCCGGGAATGGGGGAGGGCGGCATGGAGGCGTTCCTGCTGGCCTTCGCCCAAAGGCGGGGCCTTCCGGTTGAGACCGCGGAGGTTCTGCCCGGGCGGCGGAACGTGATGCTGACCCTGCCGGGGCGGGACCCGGCACAGGAGCTGATCTTCATCTGCCATATGGACACGGTGCCCGTGGGCGCAGGCTGGCGGGAAACGCCCTTCGGGGCGGCGGAGCGGGACGGCCGCATCTACGGCCGCGGCTCCTGCGATATGAAGTCCGGCTTCTCCTGCGCCCTGTCGGCCCTGGCGTCGGCGGCAGAGGAGGATGCGGCTCCCCTGCGGACCCTGAAGCTCATCGCCACGGTGGATGAGGAAGGGGATATGCACGGCGCGGAGCAGGTGATCCGATCCGGCTGGGCCTCCCGGGACAGCCTGATTCTGGATACGGAGCCGACCAACGGCGAGATTCAGGGCGCCCACAAGGGACGGGTCTGGTTTGAACTGTCTGCGGCGGGAATCACCGCCCATGCCAGCACGCCCTGGGAGGGGGCGGACGCCATCGCCGCCATGGCGGAAGCGGTTTCGTCCATCCGACGGCGGTTTCTGGCGCTGCCGCCCCATCCCAAGATGGGGCCTTCCACCGTGTGCTTCGGACGCATCTCCGGCGGAAGCCAGCCCTATGTGGTCTCCGGCGACTGCCGGGTCACCATCGACATGCGCCTGACGCCGCCCTATACCCGGCAGGACGCGGAAGCCCTGGTCCGGGCCGCCATCCAGGACGCGGAAGCGGCGGTCCCGAAGGCGAAGCTCTCTTACCGCGTCACCGGCGACCGGCCCGCCGTGGCCCTGGCGGAGGACAGTCCACTGCTGGCGAGACTCCAGGCCGCCTGCGAGACTGTCACCGGCAGCCCGGCCGGGACCGGCGTCTTCCCTGGTTATACGGACACGGCGGTCCTGGCCGGACATCTTGGGAATCCCAACTGCATGTCCTACGGCCCCGGCAGTCTGGAGCAGGCCCACAAGCCGGACGAGTTTGTGCCCGTGGCAGACATCCTGCGCTGCGAAGCTGTCCTGACGGAGCTGGCCCGGCGGTTTGTCTTCGACCCCTAGGGCATCCGCAGCAGCCGGTACTTGGGCAAAGGCGCGCCGAAAAGAATATGGCGCAGGCCGTCCTCGAGAAACACGGCGGCGGCGGACAGGGGAATCCAAAGGACGAAATAGTACAAGCAGATCTGGCCCAGGAAGTTCATGGGCAGATAGGAGTAGTCCCACACATTCCAGCCCAGCCACCGGTTGACGATCAAGCCCGTGACCAGCTCCAGGGCCGTGATCAAAATGGCGCCCAGGCAGGCCTGGACCGCCACGGGGATGTTCTCCCGCCGGTCCAGCCGCCCGATGAGCCAGAAGCACAGGCCGCCCAGCAGAAACATGGTAAAGTGGCTGTACCCCCGCCAGAGGCACTCTACCAGTACATAGGCCCCGCCGCCGAGAAGGAAAACGATAAGCTCCTGTAAAAGCTGCATTGCGCATCACCAAAGGTAGTATGCCCGCTTTTGCAGAAATTACCGGATTATTTTTCGCAGGATGACAAATCATATCATTGGAATTTGACGATGGACAGGTCTGTAGGGGCGGCTATCAGCCGCCCCTACGATGCGCCATTTCGGTGCGTCAAGCCCTGTGGATCCCCGTTTAGGTGCTACCATTACAGCTTGCCCCGAAAAATAATCCTCTGCTTCTGCGAAAAAAATGTTGACAAATCGAAGGGCCTTCTGTATAATAATGCTTGCCCGTTCGGTGGGTGAATGATATGGCGGCATAGCTCAGTTGGTAGAGCATTCGGTTCATACCCGGAGTGTCATCTGTTCGAGTCAGATTGCCGCTACCAGGCCCGTTGGTCAAGCGGTTAAGACACCGCCCTTTCACGGCGGTAACATGGGTTCGATTCCCGTACGGGTCACCACGAAAAAAACCTCGCTGCTTTTGCAGCGAGGTTTTTTTGAAGCGTGCCTGACAGCACGTGAAGCTTGCTTCGCAAGTGAAGTCATGCTTTACTTCCTGTGAAACAGGATACTTCACTGTAATTTTCTGCCGGAATTTCGATATGCTGTTTTTTTGCAAGCCATCCCATGTCATCCTTCTCAATCCTGATCACAAAGGGGAACCGGTCGTATTGGGTACACAGCCAGAAATCCGCCTCCGGGAAGATTTCCTGCATGGCCGGGTCGAAGAAGTGGCGGCCGCCCTGGGTTTGCAGGGCCGCGATTTGCTGCTGGAGATCCGGCAGGGGACGGCCCTCCAGGAGGCTTTGGATGTAGGCGGCGCAGAGCTCGTCCTCCGGGGCCGGGCGGACGCCGCCGTTGCCCATGCAGACCAGGGATACGGTCTCAGGGTTCCTGCGCAGGAGATAGGCCGCCACGGCCTTGGCGTTGACCAGGCTTCCGGTGATGATTTCGCTGGCGCCCCTGGCGTTGACCACGCCCTGGGTTCCCGCGCTGGTGGTGTGGATCACGGTCTTTCCGGCCACGGCAGCCGCGGGAATGGAGGACGGGGAATTTCCGAAGTCGAAGCCCTCGCACTTCTTCCCGCCGCGCTCGCCGATGAGGACGCTGTTCTCCAGCGTATTCCGCAGCCGGAAGGCTTCTTCCACGGTCCCCACGGGCCGGATTTCCCGGACGCCCATGTCGTACAGATAGCACTCCAGGGAAAAGGCCCGGAAAACGTCGATGATCACTGTCAGGCCCCTGGCCTGCTTCGCACCCTCGATCAGGTGCAGAATGTTGATTTCCATGTTACTCCGCCAGCTTTCCCATGACGCCGTCCCGGTACAGGCCCAGGATCTGTACCTGCCGGATCTGGTTGTGCAGATCCTCGCCCTTGGCGTAGACCTTCACATAGTTGGGAGCGTGGCCGGTGTAGCAGCCCCGCTCGGTCTGCTCGAACAGGACCGGATAGGTCTTGCCAATCATGGCGTCGTCGTAGGCGGTTTCCAGCTCCGCCGCGATCTGACACGCCTGGGCGGACCGGGCTTCCTTAATGTGGTTGGGGTGCTGGCCCGGCATGGAGGCCGCCGGGGTGCCGGGGCGGCGGGAGTAGGGGAACACGTGGACCTTGGCGAACTGGCAGATCTGCATAAACCGCATGCTCTCCTGGAATTCCTCCTCAGTCTCGCCGGGGAAGGCCACGATCAGGTCCGCTGTGACGGCGCAGTCGGGGAAGTAGCGGTTCAGCAGCCGCACGCTCTCCAGGAACCGTTCCGA